>QGUP01000452.1 GCA_003242505.1 Bacillota bacterium | reverse complement strand
GTGCGGTCGGGGCGCGACGAGGACGGGAAGCGGTTCATCGAGGTCCACTGCGAGGCCGAGTGGTACGACCTGATGTTCGCGGATCCGCTGCCCGTCTCCCAGTGGCAGGACGCGCTGGCGTCGACGGTCCTGGGCGACATCCTGAAGGGCACCGGCTGGCAGGTCGGGACGGTCGAGATCACCGCCCGCCGCAACCTGCAGCTGGACGAGAAGCTGATGAACCGCCTGCAGGCCCTCCGGCAGGTGGCGGAGGTCTGGGGCGGCGAACTGCAGTTCGACACGGCGAAGCGGACGGTCAGCCTGCTGCAGCAGGTCGGCCGCAAGACCCCCGTCGCCGCGTTCGTCTACCGGAAGAACCTGCGCAACATTCAGCGCGAGGTCGACACCCTGAACCTGATCACGCGGCTGTACCCCTACGGCGCCAAGGGGCTGACCATTGAGGCCGCCAACAACGGGGTGCCGTACCTCGAGGACTTCCGGTACACCACCCGCATACGGGCGGCAGCCATCAAAGACGACCGGTTCACGAACCCGTGGCACCTGAAGGAAAAGGCCCAGGAGATCCTGGCGCAGGTCAGCAAGCCCCGCGTCAGCTACACGATGCGGGCGGCGGACTTGTCGGCCCTGGCCGAGCTGCAGCACGAGGACCTGGGCCTCGGCGACGTCGTGCGCGTCTACGACCAGGAACTGGACATCGACATCGAAACGCGCATCCTGCGCTGGCAGTATTCGGTGGACCGCCCGTGGGACACCGAGCTCGAGCTGTCGTCGACCCAGCCGGGGCTTGAGGACCTGATTTCCAAGCTCGACGACACGGCCACCGGCTTGGAGCAGGCGGACTACGTGGGCCGGTCGGAACTGCAGGAGATCATGATTTTCAACTACCTGATCAACAGCAGGGCGGACCAGGGCTTCGCGGGCTGGGTCAACAACGGCTGGGTGGTGGACAACCAGGGCTACTCCGGCCCGGCCAGCTTCCGATGCGACGGCCAGTACGGCGTCTCCAAGGTCCTCAGCCAACAGGTCTGGCCGGCGCACCGGGACGCCTACACCCTTTCGTTCCGCGTGGCCACCCAGGACCTCCGGCCTGGGCCGGCGGCCCGGGTCGGCGTCGAGGTCGTAATCCGCTACAAGGACGGCACCAGTGAAACCAAGTTCCTGTCACTGCTGTAGGGGGCGATGGCAGTGCTGGCCTGGGAGCATCGGATCCTGGTCATCGAGGCCACCGGCGGCACCATGGACTCACTGGAGGTCCGCTTCGTCGTCCAAGACGCCGAGGGCACCGTCAACGTTACCGACGTGATGCTCCAGGGCGGTCGCACGGCCACGTTGTGGACCGGCCACCCGTCCGAAATCAAGTGGTCGTTCGAGGGATAGGCCATGCGCTGGGTGCGCCTATTTGGCACGATCGAGGCGGCCAAAGGCAAGCAGGTCGAGTCCATCGAGGTCCGCTGGGTGGTCGAGGACGCCGAGGGCACTGTCTGGGTGACGGATACGCAGCTGCAGGACGGCCGGATCCCGACCGGCCACGTCCCCAACACGCAGGAGATCCTGGAGCGGGAGCACGACCCGGACACCGGCCAGGCCGTCCGCTACCGGCACTTCAACGCGGTGATCCGCGGGCAAAAGATGATCGCCGTGCCGAACCGGGCGGAGGTCGAAAAGGAGGCGGACTTCCGGCTGCGGGTGCCCGGGGGCGCCGATTTCACCTTCTGGCCGAGCCAGGACCTGCCCGGCGGGGCGCTCCGGTTCGCACACCAATACCGGACCCGGCAGTTCATCCTGCACGCGGCCTTGAAGGCGGGCGACGAGTTCCGTTTTTGGAGCAGCCGCCTGGAGGTGTCCATCAACGGCGTGCGGACCCGCAGCTACACCGGGTTCTATCACATTTGCCCGCCGGGCTTCGGGCGGTTCCACGTCGAGATGGTAGACCCGTCCACGGGCAAGCCGCTCGGGTCCGGGTACCTGCTGGTCGAGGTCGACACCTGGCTGCGGGGCATCGGGGGGCGGCGCATGTGAGCAGTCTGGAGACGCGGCACAGGGCCTTCTATGCGTGGGTCGGCTCGGAGGAGGAGTTCCAGACGGTCCTGGAGCACGGGGACCGTATCACGCACGTGGGTGTCTTCATGTTCCTGGTCAACTCCGCCGGCCAGATCTCCATCGTCGACGTCTACGGCAACTCCCTGTCGGCCCTGCCGGCCATCGTGCAGCAGGCGGTGGCGGCCTGGCCGCACATCACGTGGTTGCTGACCGTGCGCAACGACGGCTACGAATCCATCTTCCGCGCCCTGCTGACCGACCCGGCGGCCCAGGACAAGTTCATCTCCGAGTTGCACCGAATCCTGGACGCGCACCCGTGGGCGGCCGGCGTGGACATCGACCTGGAGCGCGGGCCCAACGACTTGAAGGAGGCGATCTACGCCCTCTACCAGCGCATCTACACGGCCATCAAGGGCCGGTCCCAGCAGCGGCACGTGCACCTGGACCTGCCG
>QGUP01000045.1 GCA_003242505.1 Bacillota bacterium | reverse complement strand
CTTCGGGACCTCACCGATGTCGCGGGGGCCATCCTTGCCGCCCTGGGTCTCTCCTCTCCCCCCGGAAGATCGCCTCTGGGCACGGTTGACAGGGCTCCGGATGAACCCGACGGGGGGCCCCACCCGTCCAAAGGGTAGCAGTAGCGAGGTGACACCCATGTGGCGACGCCGCATCCTGGCGCTGGCAATGGGGCTGGCCCTGGCAGCCGTGCCCGGGGCGGGACCCCGGGCGGTGGCCGGTCTCCGGAACGCCCGGCCGGCGGCCCCGGCCCATCCCGTGGCCGTTGCGGACCCGGGAGAGTCCGGGCTTACGAGGCGCGACAACGGCTCTCCGACCTTGCTGGATCTCACGCTCCCGGCCCGGGTGGCGGCTGAGGAGCCCTTCCCCATCACCGCCAGGGTGCTGCCGCCGCCTACGGGAATCCGGGACGGGGTGGTGGTCCTCCGCTCCCCCGGGGGGCAGGAGGTCGAGATCCGGCTCCTCGGGGACATCGGGGGCGAGGTGCTCATCGGTACCGGCCTCCTCCCGGCCTTTGCCGAACCGGGGGCGTGGACCGTGGAGCGGATCTACCTGGTGGACAACCTGCGGCAGGTCTTCACCGTGGACCGGGGCCCGGGGGTGGGCCTCCGGCTCGAGGTGGAGGGCCCGGGCCCGGTGGACCTGACGCCGCCGGCGGTGCTTCAGGTAGCGGTCTCGCCCAGGGAGGCGGCCCCAGGGGAGCCCATCCTCGTCGCCGCAACGGTGACCGACGACCTGGCGGGGGTCCGGTCGGTCCGGGCGGCCCTGGCCCCTACGGCCCGGCCGGACCCGGGTTGGTGGAACGAGGTCTCCCTCCGCTGGAACCCCGGGGCCGGCCGCTGGGAGGGGATTGCCTACGCCCCCTTTGACCCGGGCCCCAGCGGCGAGGTCTACGTCCAGTGGGTGGAGGCCCGGGACGGGGCCGGAAACGCGACCCTCTGGCAGGCGGACCTCGCCGGTCCCCGGGAAGCCTGGGCGGTTCGGGTGACCGCCCCCCGGCAGGTGCCCGGGGCCCTCCGGACCAGCGCCCGGCTGGCGGTGCTCCACCGGGAGGAACTCCCCTTTGACGAGTGGGTGCGCCGGGACCGGCAGCGGGTCCTCGGCTACCTGGCCGCAAGTCCGGCGCCTCCTGGCCTCCGGCAGACCCTCCGGCAGGAACTGGAGGCCCTGGTGGCCGCGGCGGGCGCGGTGGCCACGGAAGCCTACCGGCCCCCGGCCGGGGGGCTGGCGGTGGTGCCGCCGGCCACCGCGGGCAAGGCCTGGGCCCTGGCCGGGGCGATCCGGGCCCGGCTGCTCCTGCTGATGGAACTCGACCGGCGGGAGGGGCGGCGGCCCGACCTGCCGGCCACGGGACCCGCCCAGATCCAGGCCGCGTACCTGCTGCCGGACAGCATCGGCCTCCGGCCCCTGCCCCCGGCGGTGCTGGAGACCCTGGGGCCCGCCTACGCGGCCTTCATCGCCCGGGTGGTGGCGGAGAGCAGCATCCCCGCGCCGCTCCTCACCGCGCCCCACCGGGGGCCCACCTGGAGCGCCGCAGATTTCCTGCCGGACCACATGATCTGGGTGGCCCCCGGCAGCTACGACCAGTACCTGGGCAAGCACAAGGCGGGGGAGATGGAGCTGATCCTGCCCCTGGACCTTATCCACCTCCAGGATCCCACGGGGCTGGCGGGGACGGTGATCCACGAACTGGGCCACCACCTGCACATGGTGCTCCTTGACGCCCCCTCGCCCCGCTCGCCCCTCTGGCAGGAGTACCTGCGGATCCGGGGTGGCCACCAGTTCGCGCCGGCGACCCTGGGCCACGACGCCTGGCCCGAGGAGAACTTCGCCGAGGACATGGTCTACCTCTTTGCCCCCCGGCCGGTGGCCGCGGCCCGGTTTGACCCCCACAGCTTTGCCCGCCAGTCCTTCCCCCGGCTGGACCAGGAGCCCGAGATGGCCCAGGCCCTGCGCCAGTTCCTGGCGGACCGGATGGTGGCCGGGATCGAGCCGCCCCTCGCCCTGGACCTGCCCGCGGCGGAGGTTGTCCTCACCGCCGGGGAGCGGCTCAGCGTCACCGGCCGGTGGCAGCCCGGCGGGGAGGTGACGGCGTACTGGGTGGAGGGCCACCCCGCGGAGATCCTGGGGGGCGCCTACCCCCTCCAGCCCCGGGGCACCGTGACCGGGACCGCTGGGGCTGACGGCCACTTCCGCCTGGAGCTCACCGGGCTTCCCGCAGGCCGGCCGGCGGTGGTGATGGTCGAGGCCCGGGACAGCCAGGGGGAGGTCCGGCGGAGCCGCAGCTTCTGGGTGTTGGCACCGTGACCCGGTGGTGGCCTTGTGACCCGGTGCTGGCGCCGTAAGCCGGGGATTGCGCCTGCCCGGCACCCACGGCACAATGGGAAGGGCGTGGGAAGGGCGCGGCCGGCCCGGCCGCGCCCTGGCGCCGCGAAAGGACGGGATGATCGGCGATGGACGAGCGGGCCCTCCGCACCCTCGAATTCGACAAGGTCCGAGAGCGGCTGGTGGAGAAGGCCGCCACCCGAATGGGGAAGGAACTCTGCGCCTCCCTGCTGCCATCGACGGAGATGCTGGAGGTCCGGCACCGGCTCCGGGAAACCTCCGAGGCCCGGGCGCTCTTGCGCTCCGGCAGCCCCATCCCCCTCGGGGGCATCCACGACCTCCGGGCGGTGGTCCGCCGGGCGGCCCTGGGCGGCGTCCTGGATCCGGCGGAACTCCTCGACGTGGCCGACACCGCCGCCGCCTGCCGGCGGCTGAAGAAGTTCCTCCTCGACCACCGGGACGAGGCCCCCACCCTGGCCGCCTACGGCAACCAGATCGGCGTCTTCGTCCACCTGGAGGCGGAGATCCGGCAGGCCATCACCGCCGAGGGCGAGGTGGCCGACGACGCCTCCCCGGCCCTCAGCCAGATCCGGAAGCAGATGCGGGTCCTTCAGGCCCGGGTCCGGGAGCGGCTGGAGGCCATGATCCGCAACCCGAACATGCGCAACTACCTCCAGGACGCGCTCATCACCATCCGGGACGACCGCTACGTCCTCCCGGTCAAGGTCGAGCACCGCTCCCAGGTGCCCGGGATCATCCACGACCAGTCCGCCAGCGGCTCCACCCTCTACATCGAGCCCATGGCGGTGGTGGAGCTGAACAACGAACTGAAGCGCCTCGCCCTGGAGGAGCGGGAGGAGATCCAGCGGATCCTCACCCGGCTCTCCGGCCTGGTGGCTGCCGAGGCCGAGGCCTGGGCGGACACCCTGGAGGCGGTGGGGAGAATCGACCTCTGCGCTGCCAAGGGGCTCCTCTCCCAGGAGATGGACGCGGTGGCCCCGGAACTCAACGACCGGGGGGTGGTGGTGATCCGCCAGGGCCGGCACCCCCTGCTGCCGGGGAGGCCCGTGCCCATCGACCTGCACCTGGGCAAGACCTTCGACATTCTGGTCATCACCGGCCCCAACACCGGTGGCAAGACCGTCACCCTGAAGACCGTCGGCCTCTTTGCCCTGATGGCCCAGGCCGGGCTCCACGTTCCCGCGGCCTACGGGACGGGGCTGGCGGTCTTCCCCCAGGTTTTTGCCGACATCGGCGACGAGCAGTCCATCGAGCAGTCCCTCTCCACCTTCAGCTCCCACATGAGCCGGATCGTCGAGATCCTGAACCAGCTCGAGCCCGGGGCCCTGGTGCTCCTCGACGAGATCGGGGCCGGCACCGACCCCACCGAGGGCGCGGCCCTGGCCATGGCGATCCTCGACCACCTCCAGGCCCGGGGGGCCCGGGTGGTGGCCACCACCCACTACCCGGAACTGAAGGCCTTCGCGTACAACCGCCCCCGGGTGGAGAACGCCTCGGTGGAGTTCGACCTGGAGACCCTCCGGCCCACCTACAAACTGGCGATCGGCGTCCCCGGGGCCTCCCAGGCCTTTGAGATCGCCCTGCGCCTGGGGCTGAGCCCGGTGCTGGTGGAGCGGGCCCGGGGATTCCTCACCCGGGATGAGGAGAAGGTGGAGCGGCTCCTCGCCCAGATCCAGGCCTCCCGGGCGGAGGCGGAGCGGGAGCGGGAGGCGGCCCACCGGGCCCGGGCGGAGGCAGAGCGCCTCCGGGCCGAGGCGGAGGCGCACCTGGCCGAGGCCCGGCGCCGGGAGAAGGAGGTGCTGGAGCGGGCCCGGGCCGAGGCCGCCCGGATCCTCCAGGAGGTGCGCCGGGAGGCCGAGACCCTGATCGAGGAACTGAAGGCCGCCCGGCGGCAGCAACTCGCCCTGGAGCAGGAGCGGGCCATCGAGGCGGCCCGGAGCCGGATCCGGGGGCTGGAAGGGCGGCTGGCGGCCCTGCGGCCGGCGGCGGCGCCGGCCGGTCCGCCGCCGGAGGACCTCCGGCCCGGGGAGGAGGTCCGGGTCCGGTCCCTGGACGTCCGGGCGACGGTCCTCTCCCCGCCCGACGCCGACGGGAACCTCCAGGTCCAGGCCGGGATCCTGAAGGTGACGGTGCACGTCACCGACGTGGAGCGCCTGGAGCCGGCCCCGGCGGGGGCCGGCGCCCGGCGAGGCGCCCAGGGGCTGCCGACGGGGGCGACGGGCCTGGCGGGCTACCGGCCCGGCGCCGGCGGCGCACCCCTCTCCGCGGGCAAGGCCGCGGGCTTCCGGCCGGAACTGGACCTCCGGGGACTGACGGTGGAGGAGGCCCTCGCCCGGGTGGACAAGCACCTGGACGACGCGGTCCTCGCGGGCGCGCCCCAGGTCCGGATCATCCACGGCCGGGGCACCGGCGCCCTGCGCCAGGCGATCCAGAAGTTCCTCAAGGAACACCCCGCGGTGGTCAGCTTCCGGCTGGGGAGCGTCGGCGAGGGGGGCGACGGGGTGACCATCGTCCGGCTGCAGGAGTAAATCACCCCGGCCCCGGCGCCGGCGCCGGGGCGATGCGGACGTTCAGAGTGAGCCGGGTCCAGACCGCGACGGTGAGGACCTCGGCCCGGTACATCCGGCCGTCCACCTCCCAGGTGGCCCGCTGCAGCCGCCAGACCACGGGCGCCGGGTCCAATTCCTCGAGCCGCCGGCCCACCAGCCCCGTCAGCTCCCGCTCCAGCCGGCGCTGCATCTCCACCCGCACCCGGTCGTCCGGGGCGTCGAAGACCCGGACCGCCACCTCCTGGACCCGGGGTCCCCGGCCCTGGTTCCGGACGCTCTCCTGGAGGGCCCGGAGCTCTTTCCGGGTGGCCTCCAGTTCCGCCAGGGCCTGGTCCCGCTCCAGCCGCAGCCGCTGGACGGTCCGGCCCGCGCCGAGGGCGGCCCCGCCCGCGCCCAGGAGCGCGCCGAGGCAGAGGGCCGCGACCAGCCGCCGGGCCGGCCCCGGGGCCGGGGCCTTGCCCCCCGGGTCCAAGGGTGCGTTGCCCCCGCCCGGAAGCAGTGGGGCGCCTCCCACCGGGGTCACCGGGGCTCCCCGGCCAGGGCCCGGAGGAGGAGGTAGCCGGTGTGGGCCCCGCTGAGCGCCGCCACCACCCAGAGCACCTGCTTGGCCAGGACCCGGAGGTCCAGGTAGAAGATCCCCTGCTCGATCCCCCGGAGGGGGTCGAAGCTCCCCCCCAGGGCGGCGATGGCCCCCCAGAGCCGCAGTTCCTCGGCCCAGGCCCCCAGGGTCCGGAGGGGATAGCCCCCGGTGAGGGCTGCCGCCGCCGCGGCCAGCAGGGCGCCCCCGAGGTCGACCCCCAGGGCCACCGCAAAGGCCTGGACCAGGGTCCAGGCGAACCCGCCAGACATGCGAGAATCCCCCCGCACCCCATGGGTACGGGGGGATGTTGTCTGCCATGCCTCGGGAGCCGCAGGGTGCGGTCCCCAGGGGGCCCTAGCCTGCCTCCGCCCGGTACTCGCTGGGGAGCCCAAACTCCTCCTCGCAGGCCCGGCGCACCGCCTCCCGGTGCTCGGCGGGGGCGAAGACCATCAGCCGCCAGAGCTCGCCGTACTCCCGGGCCAGGGCCGCGACGTCGCCGGAGAGGGGGGAGTCGAGGCTCGAGAGGGGCATCACCCCCCGGGTGGTCCGGACCGGCACCGCCACCTCCTTGAAGAAGGTGGCCTTCGGGCAGTAGACGATCACCTGCCCGGGCCGGAGGCCGGCCCGCCGGGCCAGGGTCTCCTCCAGGTGCTCCCGGTCCCGGGACTGGCCGGAGAACCGCTGGATGATCTGGGCCGTCTGGCCCCCGAGGCTGGCGCCGGAGAGGACGTAGGCCCGCTTGTAGAGCCGCCGGAGCCGGACCCGCTCCGCCAGCTCCGCCACCGTCGCATCCGGAAACCGGGTGAGGAGGTCCAGGAAGAGCTCGTCGCTCAGGGTGTAGAGCTGTTCCTCCCGGAGCCAGGTCCGGGAGGCGATCTCCACCGCCTTGGCGATCATCGCGCCGGAGGCCACCTTGGCATGGTGGAGGTAGACCCGCTCGGTGAGGTAGTAGCGGATCCGCAGGAGGTGGAGGATCTCCGACCGGGCGTCGGGCCGCTCCTGCTGGTGCCGGGACATGTTCATGACCAGGTGGTCATCCACCAGGATGAAGTAAGTGAAGATCCGGTCGTCGTAGTCGTGCCGGAGGCCGGCGAAGTACGAGTCCCGGCGGAGGTAGTCCAGGAGGTCCGCGTCGACGGTGGAGGCGATGAGTTCGGACATCCAGGGCCGGGGCCCCCGGCCCTGGAGGATGGCCCGGACCGGCTCCAGGACCCCCAGCCGGCGGAGGGTCTGCCCCAGTTCCGTCTCCGGGCTGAGGAAGTACTGGAGCCGGTGGCCGCTGTCGTGCCGGGGCCAGATCTGCCGCTCGTCCTCGAAGGTGTGGCCGAAGGGAACGTGGGTGACGTCGTGGATCAGGGCGGCGATGGTCACCAGTTCCTGCTCCTCCGGCGGGATGGACCAGCCGGCCCACTCCAGGTGCCGGAGGATCCGGCGTGCCGTGGCCAGCACCCCCAGGGAGTGGTCGAACCGGGTGTGGACGCAGCCCGGGTAGACCAGGTACGCGGTGCCGAGCTGCTTGATCCCCCGGAGCCGCTGGATCTCCTTGCACTCCAGGACCGCCCGTTCGTTTTCGGTCAGGTAGATGTCGCCCTGGACCGGGTCCCGCACCAGCACGCCGGAATCACCTCGGGGTTCGGTTGCGCCTGAGCTCTGGGCTTGCCACCCCCCGGCCGGGGGGCGGTCAGTTCCCGCCCCCCGGCCGGGGGATCGGGGGTAGGTTCAGCCAGGAGGGAGGGCCGTTTCCGTCGCCGCCCTCGCCCGGGCCCTCCCGGCTGCCGCCGGCCGGATGGCCGGAGTTCCCGGAGGTCTGGCCCCCGCCGGACTGGTTGCCGCCCTCGGGCGGCCGCTGCCCCTGAGGAGGGTGGCCGCCCTGGGGCGGCGGCTGCTGGACCGGAGGCTGGTCGCCGGGGGGCTGGGTGCCCCCGGGCCCGGGGCTGGGCATCTGGCCGCCCTGGCCCGGCGGCTGCTGCCCCGGGGTCCCCTGGTCCGGCGGCTGCCCCGGCTGCCCGCCCTCGCCGGGGGTGCCCGGCCCGTTCCCGCCCCCGGGGAGCCAGGGCAGGTCCGGGAGCGGCAGGAGGGAGCCCTGGTCCCCGGCGCCCCCGCCGGGGGCCGGGGTGCAGTACTCCGTGGGCAGGGCCATGGCCACGTCCTTGGGCACGTACCGCGGATTGTAGGGATCCGTCGGGTGCCGGGGGAAGGGCGGCCGGACCAGGAAGACCCGCTGCTCGGGCTGGCCCGGGCAACCGGGCTGCCAGAGCTTCCAGACCGTCGTCGTCTCCCCGTTGGGCCGGGTCACCGTCTCCTGCACCACGTAGGCCGCCTGCCACCAGTCGACGTCGTACTGGGTGGGCTGGCTCTCCGCGGCGAAGAGGGCCCGGGTGGTCTTCGGGCAGAGGGGGCTGGGGAGCAGCCCCGTCTTCTCGCAGATCTCCACCTCGACCACGTTCTGGGGCCGGGGCCAGTCCGCCGGCGGCCCGTCCTTGTAGACCTGCTTCATGAACTCGTACCAGATGGAGACCGGGACGTAGGCGCCGGTGTAGGGCAGGTACCGGGGCTTATCCCGGTTGTCGTACCCGTTCCAGACGCCCACCACCAGGTCGGTGGAGAAGCCGAGGAACCAGGCGTCGACGTTCCGCTCCGTGGTGCCGGTCTTTCCCGCGAAGGGCCAGCCATTGAAGCCGCCGGTGCGGCCCCGGGCGGTCCCCTGGCGGATGGTCTCCTTCATCGCCTGGATCATCAGGTAGGCGGTGGAGGGCTTGATCACCTGCCGCTGCTGGGGCCGGGCCTCGTAGATCACCGTGCCGTTCCGGTCGACGATCTTCTCGATCACCACCGGGTCGATCCGCTGCCCCAGGTTGGCGATGGTGGAGAAGGCGTCGGTCATCTCCAGCAAGGTGACCCCCTGGGTGAGGCCCCCCAGCCCCATGGCCAGGTTCATGTCGTTGGCCGGGCCGGACTTGACGAGGCTGCGGATGCCCAGGGCCTCGGCGACGGCCACCGCCCGCTCGACGCCCACCTTGTTCAGGACGTTGATGGCCGCCGCGTTCTTGGACTGGGCCACCGCCCGCCAGAGGGGGATCAGCCCCTCGTAGCTCTTCTCGAAGTTCTCCGGCCAGAGCTGCTTCAGCTCCGGGTCCCACCGCAAGGGGGCGTCGTCCACCGCCGTGCCGGGGCCGTAGCCCAGGAGTTCAATCGCGGGGACGTAGACCGCGATGGGCTTGAACGTGGACCCCGGCTGCCGGCGGACGTCCGTCGCCCGGTTCAGCTCCCGCATGGTCTGGTGGGTGCGGCCGCCGACGATGGCCCGGACCCGGCCGGTCTTGACCTCCTTGACCACCATCGCACCCTGGATCCACTCCTCCGGGTGCTCCGGGTCCATCTGCAGCTGCTTCCAGTTCTTGGCCTGCTCGTTCATCACCCGGCGCAGGGTCTCCTCCGCCAGGCGCTGGAGGTCCGGGTCCATCGCGGTGTAGATCTTGTAACCGCCCCGGTACAGCTCCCGGTCGTCAAAGGGCTGGATGCCGTACTGCTCCGCCAGGCCCGGGGTGGTCAGGATGTTGATCACGTAGTCCACGTAGTGGGCGCCGGTGAAGTCGATGGGCTGCCCTTCCTCCGGCGCCTCGGCCTGGGCCTGCTGGGCCGGCTGGCGCTGCCCCGCCAGGGTCAGCTTCTCGGCCTTGGCCGCGGCCGCCTGCTCCGGGGTGATGAAGCCCCACCTGGCCATCAGGTCGAGGACGATCTCCTGCCGGCGCTTGGCCTCGTCGAAGTCGACGTACGGGTTGAGGGCGTTGGGCGCCGGCAGGATCCCGGCCAGCATCGCCCCTTCCGCCAGGGTGAGCTGGTCCGGGGTCTTGCCGAAGTAGTACTGGGCGGCGGCGTAGATGCCGTAGGCGCTGCCGCCGAAGTGGACCTCGTTCAGGTACCGCTCCAGGATCTCTTCCTTGGTGTAGACCCGCTCGAGCTTGAGGGCCAGGATCATCTCCTTGACCTTCCGCTCGACGGTCTGGTCCAGGGTGAGGAACTGGTTCCGGGCCAGCTGCTGGGTGATGGTGCTGGCCCCCTGCAGAACCCCCCGGCCGGTGAGGAAGTACTTGAGGTCCGCCCAGACCGCGCCGATGATGCGGTAGGGGTCGATCCCCTTGTGGTGCCAGAACCGGACGTCCTCGCTGGCGACCACCGCGTCCTGGACGTGCTTCGGGATCTGCTTGATCGGGGTGTAGGTCCGGTCTCTTATAACAATC
>QGUP01000451.1 GCA_003242505.1 Bacillota bacterium | reverse complement strand
GGCCAGTTCATAGACCCGCGCCAACTCCTGGGGCGTCAGGGGCGGGGATGCGTCGGGCGGGACGGCATCGGGGATAAAGCCCAGATCCTGTTCGTGGGACCGGAGCCACTGGCCCAGCTCCGACGGGCTGAGGTCACGGCCGTCCAGGTGGTAGCGCTGCCGTTCCCGCTCGGAGACCTCCCGGATGCGCCGGCGCAGATCGGCAATCTCCCGGCGCACCTGGTCCAGCTCCTGGCGCAGTTCCTGAACCCGGCGCTGGGCCAGTTCCTGGTCCAGCGAGCCGAGGCGCTCGGCCATGGCCTGGACCGACTCTTCGAGTTGCTTGAGGGAATCCGCGTCGGTCCCGGTCAGATGGATGCAAAGGGGCCGGAGCGGCTCCGGGATCTTCTCCCGCAGCACCCGCAGCGGCCGCTCGGTGTGGCTGGTGACCAGCACCCGCTTGCCGTGGGCCAGCAGGTGGCCGATGAGGTTGGCAATGGTGTGGCTCTTGCCGGTACCGGGCGGACCCTGGACCGTCACCCCATGGTGCGCGGCCAGCCGGCGGGCAATCTCCTCCTGCTCCGGGTTGGCCGGGAGCGGCAGGAGCAGTTCCTCCCCCACTGACCGCCACCGGCGAGCCTCCTCTTCCTCCGGCCGCTGGTCATAGGCCACCACCGAGGCGATGGGCGCCGGCACCGGATGGTCGGAGCGCAGGGCATCGAGGATTCTCTGGATGTCGGCCAGGTAGCCGGCCCGCTTGCGCCGGACGAACAGGGCCGACGCCGCGACAATCACCGGGCGGGGCCCCGGTGGCGGCACCTGCGGCCCGTCCAGGACCTCACCATCATGGCTTATAAGCTTTACGACCTTCCGATAGAGGGTCAGGCTACTCTCAAGGTCCCAGGGATCGGGGGGCTCATTCGCCAGTCTCCCCGCCAGGGCTGTGAGGCCTTGCAAGCCCGGGATCTCCAGACCGTCCAGCATCGCGGTCTCCAGCGCCGTCGGCCGGCTCCCCGGCACCACCCGGATGCGGCCGGCCTCGGGATCGAAGTCGAGTTCCATGCGGGTGATCAGCAAGGGGTAGAAAATCTGTTCCCCCTGGATCTCCCAGGAGAGCACCCCGTGCCCCCACACCAGTTCGATGAGGTCCTGCTCCCGCTGCAGCCGCTGTCTGAGGAGAAAGAGTTGATGATAGAGCCGCTGCACCCGCCAGGGCCCCAGGGCCCTGGCGGCCCAGGGACGCCACTCCTCCCGCAGCCAGCGCTCCCACCGCCCGATGCGTTCGGGATCGGCCGTCACCACCCCGCCCGGGGCGGGGGGGTCGAACGCCGCCTCCGGAACCCGCTTCGGGGTAGCCAGGAGCCTCGGTTCCCGCTCGGGATCGTCAACGGGATCGTCCACCCAGGGGTGGAACTCCGCCGGCAGTGCCGGGGCAGGCGGCACACTCTGTTGGCAAACGGTCAGCCAGGCGTCCTGCGCCCCGTCATCCCGGGGGTCCGGGTCATCGACGGGATGCAGGATGCACCCGTCGGGATGCAGGGGGAGATCCCTCTGCCACCAGAGGGGCTCCCGCAGTTCCCGCATGTCCCGCACCGGGCGCTCCCGCAGCGCGCGGACAGCCTTCATGAATTCAAACAGGCGAATGGTACGGTCTCTCAGTTCACTTCGGTCACGGACGCTCTGCACCTCGTTCCCTCCTGCGGACCGAACCGGTCAAGGTCAGGCAAGGCCGCCACCAGGATGCGGAAAAGGATCCCCCGAAGGCCAGCAGGACCGGCCGCGTTTTCCAGAGCAATCCCAGGAAAGAACATACAACTGAGAAGCAGGCTGCGCAACCAGCCAGGGTCGTGCCAGGGGCGGCTGTGGGCCGTTCTCGTGAGACCGGCACCGCCGGAACGGCCACACCAGGAACGAGGAATCCCCGGGGCCTCATCGCCCCGGGGATCGTCCTGCCGGCCTCGCCACCGCCGGCCGCTTCCCTCGCGCCGACGGCCGGGCGCCTCGTGTGCGCGGGCCGGATCCAAGGGAGCGGCGTCCGCTGGCCGCCCGGTTCCCCCGGCGGTCACCGGGCCTGCCGGCCGAGGGCGGAGCCAATCCGGGCTCGCCACAGGAGGCTCAGGGCGGCGGAGGCCAGCCCCGCGCCGGCAAAGAGGCTCGCCCAGTGGTGGTCGGCCAGGGGGCCGGCCAGCACCGGGGTGAAAAACCCCGTGAGACCGCTCGCGGCGGCAAAGAGGCCGAAGTACGCGGCCCGCTCGGAGGTGGGGGCCAGCTCCATGGTGAGGGTCTGCTGGGCCACGGTCATGGCGTTGAAGGCCACCCCGTGGAGGACCTGGGCCGCTACCAGGACCGGCCAGCCGGCGTACCGGGCCGCCACCATCAGGAGGGGCGCCGCGGCCAGCATCCCGGTGAGCACCCCCACGTTTCCCCCCGGGCCCACCCGGTCCTGCCGCCGCCCCCAGTACCGGAGGGCGGCGGCCGCCAGCCGGGTGGCGGCGGGGGTCAGCCAGGAGACGGCAGCGAAGGAG
>QGUP01000044.1 GCA_003242505.1 Bacillota bacterium | reverse complement strand
GGTCCGGATCGAGTTCCACGAGATCACCCGGGAAGCGGTCACCCGGGCGCTTCAGAACCCCCGGGCCATCGACCGGAACCGGGTGGAGGCCCAGCAGGCCCGGCGGATCCTCGACCGGCTGGTGGGGTACAAGCTTTCGCCCCTGCTCTGGCGGAAGGTGCGGCGGGGGCTTTCCGCCGGCCGGGTCCAGTCCGTCGCGGTGCGGCTGGTCTGCGACCGGGAGGCGGAGATTGAGAACTTCAAGCCGGAGGAGTACTGGACCCTGGACGCCCACCTGCGCACCGGGCCCGGCGGGCCGGTCTTCGTCGCCCGGTACCACGGCGCTGGCGAGGCCAGGGCGGAGCTGAAGACCCAGGCCGACGCCCAGGCCGTGGTGGCGGCGGTCCAGGGCCAGCCCTTCGTCGTCACCGGGATCCGGCGCCGGGAGCGCCGGCGGCATCCGGCGCCGCCCTTCACCACCTCGACCCTGCAGCAGGAGGCCTCCCGGAAGCTCGGCTTCAGCGTCCGGCGGACCATGGCCGTGGCCCAGCAGCTCTACGAAGGCCTGGACCTGGGGGAACTGGGCCACATCGGACTTGTGACCTACATCCGGACCGACTCCACCCGGGTGGCGGAGGAGGCCCGGCGGGCGGCGGCGGCCTTCATCGCCGGCACCTGGGGCGAGGAGTACCTCGGGGGGACCGAGCGCCGGGAGGAGAAGGAACGGCCCCACGTCCAGGGGGCCCACGAGGCCATCCGGCCGACGGACATCACCCTCACCCCGGACCGGGTGCGCCCCTATCTCAACCAGGATCAGTACCGGCTCTACCGGCTGATCTGGGAGCGGTTCGTCGCCTCCCAGATGGCTTCGGCGGTCTTGGACACGGTGACCGCGGAGATCCAGGCCGGCTCGCACCTCTTCCGGGCCACTGGGTCGACCTTGAAATTCCCGGGGTTTATGGCCGTATATATTGAGGGTAGCGACGAGGAGAAGCCGGAGCCCGAGGAGGGGCTGCTGCCGGAGCTGGCCGAAGGACAGCGCCTGGAACTCGTCCGGCTCGACCCCCAGCAGCACTTCACCACCCCGCCGCCCCGGTACACCGAGGCCACCCTTGTCCGCGCCCTGGAGGAGCGGGGCATCGGCCGGCCGTCCACCTACGCGCCCATCATCGAGACCATCCAGATGCGGGGGTACGTCCGGAAGGAGGATAAGCGCTTCGTCCCCACCGAGGTCGGCAAGGTGGTGGTCGAGCTCCTGAAGGAGTACTTCCCGTCCATCATCGACGTGGAGTTCACTGCCCACATGGAGAGCGAGCTGGACCGGGTCGAGCAGGGGCAGGAAAGCTGGCAAGAGGTCCTCAACCGGTTCTACGGCCCCTTCGCCGCCACCCTGCGGGAGGCGGAGGAAAAGGTGGGGGGGTTTGAGATCCCGGACGAGGTGACCGGGGAGGTCTGCCCCCACTGCGGCCGGAACCTGGTGAAAAAGCACGGCCGCTTCGGCTGGTTCCTGGCCTGCCCCGGCTTCCCGGAGTGCCGGTTCACCCGGCCCATCCTGGAGGAGACCGGGGTGGGCTGCCCGGCCTGTGGCGCCGGGGTCCTGGTGGCCCGGAAGACCAAGAAGGGCCGCCGGTTCTACGGCTGCAGCCGCTACCCGGAGTGCGACTTTGTGGTGTGGCAAAAGCCGGTGGCCGGCCGGAACTGTCCCGACTGCGGCGGCCTCCTGGTGGAAAAGCGCAGCCGGGACCAGGGCCTGCTCCACGTCTGTACCCGGTCGGAGTGCGGGTTCAGCGAGCCGGCCGCGGAGCTGGAGGAGATCCCGGGGTGAGCCGGATCCCGGGCCAGCCGGATTGAAGGGGCCGCGCCCGCGGCCCCGGTTGGGTTTCGCCCCCCCGGCCTGGTGCTGCCAGGGGGTTCTGCACGGGGATGTGTGAACGGAGGAACAAACCCATGCCACCGGAGATCACGGTCATCGGTGCCGGCCTGGCCGGCAGTGAGGCCGCCTGGCAGGCGGCTCAGCGGGGAGTCCGGGTGACCCTGTACGAGATGCGGCCCCGCGTCTCCACGGGGATGCACCAGACGGACCAGTTCGCGGAGCTGGTCTGCTCCAACTCCTTCCGGGCCAACTCCCTGGAGAACGCGGTGGGGCTTCTGAAAGAGGAGATGCGGCGGATGGGGTCGCTGATCATGGCGATGGCCGACGCCCACCGGGTGCCCGCGGGCGGGGCCCTGGCTGTCGATCGGCACGCCTTTTCCGCCGCGGTCACCCGGGCCCTCATGGAGCATCCGAACATCCGCATCGTCCGGGAGGAGGTCCGGGAGATCCCCCCGGACGGGATCGTGATCATCGCAACGGGTCCCCTCACCTCCGGGGCCCTGGCCGAGGCGATCCGGCGCTTTACCGGCGAGGAGTACCTGGCCTTCTACGACGCGGCGGCCCCCATCGTGGTGGCGGACTCCATCGACATGGAGAAGGTCTTCCGGGCTTCCCGGTACGGAAAGGGGCAGGGGGACGAGTATCTCAACTGCCCCATGACCCGGGAGGAGTACATGCGCTTCTACGAGGCGCTCCTCACCGCGGAGAAGGCGATTCCCCACAACCCGGAGGACCTGAAGATCACCTACTTTGAGGGTTGCCTGCCCATCGAGGAGATGGCCCGCCGGGGACCGGACACCTTGCGGTTCGGTCCCCTGAAGCCTGTGGGCCTCCGGGACCCCCGGACCGGGAAGGAGCCCTACGCGGTGGTCCAGCTCCGCCAGGACAACGCCGCGGCCAGCCACTACAACATGGTGGGGTTCCAGACCAGCCTGAAGTGGGGGGAGCAGCAGCGGGTCTTCCGGATGATCCCCGGCCTGGAGAACGCGGAGTTCGCCCGGTACGGGGTGATGCACCGGAACACCTTCATCAAGTCCCCCAAGGTGCTGCTGCCTACCCTCCAGACCCGGAAGCGGCCCACCCTCTTCTTTGCGGGGCAGATCACCGGGGTGGAAGGGTACGTGGAGTCCGCGGCCGGGGGACTGGTGGCGGGGATCAACGCGGCCCGGCTGGCCCTGGGGCTCGAGCCCCTGGTCTTCCCGCCGGAGACCGCGCTCGGGGCCCTGCCCCGGTATATCACCGAGGCGGACCCGGACAACTTCCAGCCGATGAACATCGCCTTTGGCCTCCTGCCGCCGCCGCCGGTGCGGACCCGGGACAAGCGCGCGGCGCGTCGAATCGTGTCGGAAAGGGCCCTGCAGGTGCTTGAAAACTTCAAGATGATGTTGTAAAGTCTATCGGGTGGGTCTCCCACCCGGGCTGCCCCGGCCCGGCCGGGGCGGCCGCGGGCCCTGGGCCCTCCAAGGTACTGCCCGGCCATCGCCAAAACGAAAGACCATTGGCCGCAGCCCCGGCCCTTAGGCCCGGGCTCCGGCCAAAATGACATGGTTTCCTACACAATTACGAATTGCGTCCTTGCCATGACAGTACTGAACGTGGTAGAATGCTGTTCGCAAGGTTCGACAAGGGAAAGGCCCCGGGGGGATGCCAGGGCTCCCGGGAGGCCTGGGGATCCCTGGCGGACGGCTGGGATGCCGGGGCCGCCCTGGCGACCTTGCGGACACAGGGAGGTGCCGCTGTGCTGCACGGCACGACCATCGTCGCGGTACGGCGGGGAAACCGGGGGGCGATGGCCGGCGACGGCCAGGTGACCCTGGGGCAGAACACCATCCTCAAGCAGACAGCCCGGAAGGTCCGGCGGATCGCCGGTGGACAGGTGGTTGCGGGCTTTGCCGGTGCGGTGGCAGACGCCCTGACCCTGTTCGAGAAGTTCGAAGCGAAGCTGGAGGAGCACCGGGGGAACTTGCCCAGGGCGGCGGTGGCGGTGGCCCGGGAGTGGCGCACCGATCGGATGCTCCGCCACCTGGAGGCGCTCCTGGTGGTCATGGATGCGCAGCATCTGCTGGTCCTGTCGGGTAGCGGGGAGGTGATCGAGCCCGACGACGGCATCGCGGCGGTGGGTTCCGGTGGCCCCTACGCCCTGGCGGCCGCGCGGGCGCTGGTCCGCCACACCGATCTCGATCCCCGCACCATTGCGGAGGAGTCCCTGCGCATCGCCGCCTCCATCTGTGTCTACACCAACGACCACGTGACGGTGGAGGAGGTCGGTGGCCCGTGATGGGGCTCACCCCCAGGGAGATCGTGGCGGAGCTGGACAAATACATCGTCGGCCAGACCGCAGCCAAGCGGGTGGTGGCCATCGCCCTGCGGAACCGGTACCGGCGGATGCAGTTGCCGCCGGAACTCCGGGATGAGGTCTCGCCCAAGAACATCCTGATGATCGGCCCCACCGGCGTGGGGAAGACCGAGATCGCCCGGCGGCTGGCCCGGCTGGTGGGCGCTCCCTTTGTGAAGGTGGAAGCCACCAAGTACACCGAGGTCGGCTACGTGGGCCGGGACGTGGAGTCCATGGTCCGGGACCTCGTAGAGACCGCGGTGCGGATGGTGAAGAACGAGCGGATTGAAGCGGTGAAGGAACAGGCCCAGCGGCTGGTGGAGGAGCGGATCCTTGAGGCCCTGGTGCCGATGCCAACCCGGGAGCCCCGGTTCCGGGGCCCCTGGGAGATGCTCTTCGGCGGATCGGGGGCCGGCGGCTACGAGGATCCGGAGCTGGAACGGAGGCGCCGGGAGGTGGAAGCCGCCCGGGCCCAGCTCCGCCCCCGGCTGGCCGCCGGGGAGCTGGAGAACGAGTACATCGAGATTGAACTGGAAGAGCAGGGGATCCCTGGCCTGGAGCTGCCCGGCGGCCAGGGGATGGAAGAACTGCACCGGGGGCTCCAGGAGATGCTGGGTGGGCTGCTCCCCCGGCGCCGGCGGCGCCGGAAGGTGACGGTGGCCCAGGCCCGGAACCTCCTGCTCCAGGAAGAGGCGACGAAGCTCATCGACATGGACGAGGTCGCCGCCGAGGCGATCCACCGGGCCGAGCAGCACGGGATCATCTTCATCGACGAGATCGACAAGATCGCCAGCCGGGAGAAGGTCCACGGCCCGGACGTCTCCCGGGAAGGGGTGCAGCGGGACATCCTCCCCATCGTGGAGGGCTGCACCGTCTACACCCGCTACGGCCCGGTGCGCACCGACCACATCCTGTTCATCGCCGCGGGTGCCTTCCACGTCTCCCGGCCCTCGGACCTGATTCCAGAGCTCCAGGGCCGGTTTCCCCTGCGGGCGGAACTGAGCCCCCTGGGGGAGCAGGACTTCATCCGGATCCTGACGGAGCCGGAGAACGCCCTGTGCAAGCAGTACAGCGCCCTGCTGGCGACGGAAGGGGTCGAACTGGTCTGGACCCCGGAGGGAATCGCCGAGATTGCGCGCATAGCGGCACGAGTCAACGCGGAAACTGAGGACATCGGAGCCCGCCGGCTCCACACCATCCTGGAAAAGCTCCTGGAGGAAGTCTCCTTCCTGGCGCCGGAGATCGCGCCGGCCAGGATTGTGATCAGCGAGGCCTATGTCCGGGAACAGCTCGCCGGCATTCTGGCCCGTCAAGATGTCAGCCGCTTTATCCTCTAGGACAAGACTTGATCATCTTGAAACGGAGGCAATGCCCTATGAAGTCCCTGCTTGAGAAGACTCGTCGCATCAACCGGCTGCTGCAGCGGAGCGCCGGTACCCAGGTGAACTTCAACGAGATGGCCGAGGTGCTCTCGGAACTCATCAACGCCAACGTCTACGTCGCTTCCCGGAAGGGGAAGATCCTCGGCAGCGGTGTCCGCCACGGGGTGGAAGGGTCGCTCACCGGCGCGACCTTCTCCGAGGAGTTCAACCACAAGCTGATGAAGATCGACGAGACCACGCCGAACACCACCTTCGGCCGGCTCGTGCTCCTCAAGGACGGCAACGAGCTCTACTTCGACGAGAACCTGGTGACCGTCGTCCCGATCAACGGCGGCGGGGAGCGGCTGGGCACCCTGATCCTGGGCCGGGACAGCGGGGAGTTCGGCGATGAGGAGCTGATCCTGGCCGAGCTCGGCGCCACCGTGGTCGGCATGGAGATCCTCCGGGCCCACGCCGCCGAGATGGAGGAGGAGGCCCGGAAGAAGGCGGCGGTCCAGGTCGCCCTGGGGACCCTCTCCTACTCGGAGCTGGAGGCGGTGCAGCACATCTTCGACGAACTGGACGGCAACGAGGGGCTGCTGGTCGCCTCGAAGATCGCCGACCGGGTCGGCATCACCCGCTCGGTCATCGTCAACGCCCTGCGGAAGTTCGAGAGCGCGGGGGTCATCGAGAGCCGGTCCCTGGGCATGAAGGGCACCCACATCAAGGTGCTCAACGACCGGCTGATCGAGGAACTGCGCAAGCTCCGGGGCTAATCCGGGGCCAGGGGCGGACCCATGGGACTCAGGTCCCAGACCGGCACTCCTTGGCATCCCTTGAATAGGACCTTGGACACAGGATCCCCGACCGGCAGAGGGCCGGTCGGGGATCCCTTCCTTTTTATATATCTCCGCCGGCCGTCAGGGCGGGGGGCGGCGGGCGGGGTCGGGCAGAGGATGAGACTTAAGTCCCAAAGTTAACTGTCTGGAGTTGGAGATGCAGGGAACCCATTGGATAATGTCGAACCAAGTCGAAGTAACTTGGAGCCGAGTCAGGACTTTCGCAGACCCGTGCCTTTCATTTCCCCAGGAATCGGTGCGAGGGCCCAGACAGGAGGTGGTCACGTGCCGCTCTTCCCGCCCCACCTGTCGATCCTCCAGCGGGGCCTGGAAGCGGCCGCGGTCCGGCAGGCGGCCCTGGCCCACAACCTGGCCAACGTCAACACCCCCGGGTACAAGGCCCTCCGGGTGCGGTTCGAGGAGCACCTGGCGGCCGCCCTGGAGATGTCCGGGACGGGCGAGGCGCCCCGGTTGCCGCTCCGGGTCACCCACCCCCGGCACCTGAGGGGGCGGGGGGCCGAGGCCGCTCTGGAGGTCCGGCCCCAGGTGGTCCGGGACCTCTCCCGGTCCGACCGGGCGGACGGCAACAACGTCGATGTGGAAGCGGAGATGGCCCAGATGGCGGCCAACGAGATCTGGTACGGCGCCCTCCTGCGGCAGCTGAACGACGAACTGGCCCGGCTGCGGCTGGCCGTGACCGAAGGGAGGCGGTAGTCGTGCCCGGGTGGTTCCGGATTCTGGAGATTAGCGCCTCCAGCCTGACGGCCGAGCGCTTCCGGATGGAGGTCATTGCCAACAACATCGCCAACGCCAACACGACCCGGACGGAGCGGGGGGGCCCGTACCGGCGCCGGGTCGCTGTCCTTGCCGCCCGGGAAGAGGCGCCGGCTCCCTTCTCCGAGTGGCTGAGCCGGGCCATGGCCCAGGTCGGGGTCCGGGACTTCCGGCCCCCGGGGATCCCGGGGGCCGGGGCGGAGGTGGCCGGCCAGGTGGGGGCCGGGGTGCGGGTGGTGGCGGTGGGGGAGGACCCCCGGCCGCTGCCCCTCCGGTACGACCCCACCCATCCCGATGCCGACGCCAACGGCTACGTGCAGATGCCCAACGTCGACCCCCTGCTGGAGATGGTCGACCTCATCAGCGCCTCCCGGGCTTACGAGGCCAACGTCACGGCCTTCACCACCGCCCGGCAGATGGCGCTCCGGACCCTGGAACTGGGGAGGTCGTAAGGGAGACCTGGGGAGGTCTTGAGTAAGAAGCGGGGAGGTCGCAGATGACCGATGAACGGCGTGGTGTTTTCCGGGCTGCCCGGCGCCGGTCGGGCAGCGGGAACCGCTGCCGGCCCGATGTCCGGCATCGCCCCAGGCGCCGCCCCGGGCCAGGCCCTGAGTCGCCAGGAGCCGGCGGAGGCCGGCCAGAGCTTTGCCGCCTTCCTGGAGGAGGCCCTGGCCCGGGTGGAGGCCCAGCAGCGGGAGGCCCAGGCGGCGGCGGTCCGCCTGGCGGCGGGCCAGGCGCCGGACCTCGCCGCGGTGATCCTGGCCTCGGAGAAGGCCACCTTGAGCCTGCAGCTCGCCATCGCGGTGCGGAACAAGGTGATCGAAGCCTACCAGGAGATCATGCGGATGCCCCTGTAACGGGCGCCGGGTCTAAGCCCGGTCCAAAGGAGTTGACTCCGTGAGCGGTTGGTTCGCGCGGGCGTGGTCTCAGGTTCGGGAGCGCTGGCGCAACCTGCCAGC
Organism: Bacillota bacterium; assembly: GCA_003242505.1. Classification (GTDB taxonomy): domain Bacteria; phylum Bacillota; class Sulfobacillia; order Symbiobacteriales; family ZC4RG38; genus ZC4RG38. The sequence goes on along the minus strand of QGUP01000044.1, from coordinate 1,650 downwards.
CAATCTGCGGATTCTTCTCATCGGCACCGCGGTTGCCCTGGCCCTCGCCGGTGCCGTGCTCATCGGCCTCAGCGCCGGGGACGGGGAGCAGGAACTGGTGCCTCTGCCGGGACAGCCCTACGCGGCCGAGGAACTGGCCGCGGTGGTGGCCAAACTCGACGAGGCAGGCATCCCCTATCGCCACGGGGGCCGGGATGGAACCCTGATCCTGGTCTCCCGGCAGGACCTCCTCCGGGCCCAGCTGGCGGTGGCCCAGGCCGGGGTGGAGACCGGACCGCCGGGGTGGGAGCTCTTTGACCGGACCAACCTGGCGGCGACGGACTTTGACCGGCGGGTGATGCTCCTCCGGGCGATGGAGGGGGAGCTGAGCAAGGCCATCGGCAGCCTGGAGCCCCTGAAGAGTGCCACGGTGAAGCTCTCGTTGCCGGAACGTTCTGCCTTTGTCCGGGACCAGCAGCCGGCCACCGCCGCAGTGCTGGTGGAGCCCAAGCCCGGCCGTTCCCTCAGCCCCCAGGAGGTGGAGGGCATCGTCCGGTTCCTCACCGGCGCGGTCCCGGGGCTTCAGGCGGAGAACGTGGTGGTCATCGACCACACCGGCCGGGCCCTGACCAGTACCCCCTTGGGCGGGGAGGAGCCCCAGGCGGTGGAGGCCAGCCGGCGGCTCCAGGCCCAGCTGGAGTACAAGGCCGCCCTGGAGAAGGGGCTCCAGGCCTCCCTCGACCGGATGTTCGGCCCCGGCAACAGTGCGGTGATGGTCAGCGTCACCCTGGACTTCGACACCCGCAGCGTCGAGGCCACGGAGTACACCCAGCCCCAGGTCCGGAGCCGGCAGGAGACGACGGAGACCTTCCAGGGGACCGGTGCCCCGCCCGGCGGGGACCAGGCCACCGGCGTCGACGCCAACAGCCCGAATCCCCCGACCTACCAGACCGTCCAGGGGGCCGGCAGTTCCTCCTACGAGAAGGAGGATTCCATCGTCAACTACGAGCTCGGCCAGATCAAGACCCTGGAGGTCAAGGCGCCGGGCCAGGTCCGGGAGATCACCGTTGGCGTCTTCCTGAACCAGAAGGTCCTCCAGGCCATGGGGATGGACAGCCAGGGGGTGATCAGCCAGGTCCAGCAGGCGGTGGCCCGGGCGGTGGGGGCGCCGATGGAGAACGTCACCGTGGCGGCCATCCCCTTTGACAACCCGCTCCTGGAGGCCTTCCGGACCCCCGAGGCCGAAGAGTCCAGGGAGCCGGTCCTCTCCCCGGTGGTCCTGGGGCTGGGGGCCGGGGCGGCCCTGCTGATCCTGGTCGCCCTCCTCTGGTACCTGCGCCGGCGCCGGGCCCAGGCGGAGGCCCTGGAGCTGCTGGAGCCCGGGGTAGAGGCCGAGGAACTGACCGCGGCCACCCTGGAGGCGCCGGACCAGGCCGCCTCGCCGCTGCCGGTGCCGCCGGAGCCCGAGCCCACCCAGGAGGAACTGATCCAGTACCTGGGCGAGGAGTTCCTGCAGAAGGCGACGGACCCGGTGCGCCGCAAGCTCCGGGAGGAGGTTCGGAAGCTGGTGGAGAGCAATCCCGAGATGGCAGCCCAGCTGATCCGGGCCTGGCTACCACACCGCCGCGCCCGCCGATTGGGGGGGGTGGAGCCCCGCTGTCGCCGCTCAGC
>QGUP01000450.1 GCA_003242505.1 Bacillota bacterium | reverse complement strand
GGGGGCGATGGCCCCAGTGGCGGGGCTATGGCGCAGTTGGTAGCGCGCTTGGTTCGGGACCAAGAGGTCGCTGGTTCAAATCCAGTCGCCCCGACCAACCGGCAAGGCAAGAGGCAGTCAGGAGAGCCCTCGGCGGCCTGACTGCCTCTTGCTCTTCTTCTTGCTCCGGTCGTGTCCAGTTGCTCCAGCCGTGCTCGGGTAGGTTCAGGCGGGAGCGGCCGCCTCCAGCCGGCGGGCCACATGCCGGATCTGGTCGGCCACCAGGGGCGGCAGGCACCGAGCGGCGGCCTCCTCCGCCGGTAGCCAGAGGTAGCGGTCGTGCTCCGGGGAGAGGGTGACGATGGCCCCTGCCGGCGCCTCGGCCATGTAGACCCGCCAGTCCTCGGACCCGTAGCCGGCGTCGGACAGGGGCAGCCTGAGCCCGGTCTCCTCCCACAGTTCCCGGCAGGCGCAATCGTCGATGGGTTCGCCTGGCAACCGGCATCCCGCCGGCGGCCCCCAGGCCCAGTCCCCTTCGTAGTCGGGCCCCTCGTGCTTCCGGTGCAGGATGAGGTAGAGGTAGCGGTCCCCCTCCCGCCGGTAGACGACCACCGTCGCCCCGTAGGGCTTCTCCCGGCTGACGGGCAGCCCGTCCCAGGTCTTTTCCATCAGCACGGTCCCATGCCTCCGCAAGCCCGGAATGTGTGCATGTATTCTTTCTGCCGGATAGAAAATGAATCCTCTTGCGTAGACGGGCGGATGAATCCTCCTGAGCACACCAGGCCCACGCCGGGACCGGATGGGCGGGACCATCCGCCGGTCCCCGGGTCTCGGTCCCCGGGTCGGGGGGCAGGAATCCGGCGGCCGGTGCCGAAGCCTCCTGAAGGATGATTTGTTCAAGAATCGAAATAACTCCGGCCGGGACCGCCGGCACCGCTCCGGGTTGCCGGCGGTCCCGGCTCCGGAGGTCAGCAGGAATCGGAGGAGGCGGGGATGTCGGTTTCCGCGTCAGGCGGCTGGGGCCCGCTGCGGCATCGGAACTTCCGGTTGCTCTGGACAGGGCTCATCGTCTCCAACGCCGGCAGCTGGATGCAGACGGTGGCGCAGAACTGGCTGGTGCTCGAGCTCAGCGGCGACCCGAAACTGGGGTCCGTCTACCTGGGCCTGATCGGCGTCGCCCGGGCCATCCCGATGGTCCTCCTCTCCCTCCTGGGCGGCGCCGCGGCGGACCGGTTCGATCGGCGCCGGGTGCTCTTCCTCACCCAGGGGGTGATGACCCTCCAGTCCCTCACCCTGGCGGTCCTCTCCTACACCGGGGTGATCCAGGTCTGGCACGTCATCCTGCTGGCCGCGGTCAACGCCGCCGCCTTCGCCTTTGACCAGCCCGCCCGGCACTCCCTGATGCCGGACATCGTCCCCAGGGAGGACCTGCTGGCGGCTCTCTCCCTGAACGCCGTCGCTTTCAACGGGTCGGCGGTCATCGGCCCCTCCCTGGCCGGGCCCGTGGTGGCCCTGGTCGGCATTCCCGGCGCCTTTGCCCTGAACGCCCTGAGCTACGGCGCGGTCTTCCTGGCCCTGGCCAGGATGCAGGTGCCCCGGAAGCAGGCCGTCCGGCGGGGCAGCGTCCTGGCGGACCTGGGGGCCGGGTTCCGCTACGTTCGGGACCACCCGGTCCTCCTGGGGCTCCTGGCCATGGCGACGGTGAACAGCTTCCTTGCCCGGCCCTACATGCAGTTCCTCTCGGTCTTCGCCCGGGAGGTCCTCCACCAGGAGGTGGGCGGGTATGGGCTTCTGCAGGCGGCCCCTGGGCTGGGCACCATCCTCTTCTCCCTGTGGCTGACCCGTCGGGGCGACCGGGGGGACAAGGGCCGGGTCCTGGTCCGCTCCGGCATCGCCTTCTCCTGTGCCCTGGCGGCCTTCGCCCTCTCCTCCTGGTTCCCCCTGTCCTGGGCCCTGCTGGTGGTGGTGGGGGGGCTGAACACCACCTTCATGACCCACGCGAACACCCTGATCCAGCAGAACACGGACCCGTCGGTGCGAGGCCGGGTGATCAGCCTCTACACCCTTTCCGCCCTGGCCACCATGCCCCTGGGACAGCTCCCGATGAGCGCCCTCATCAGCCTCCTGGACCCGCAGCGGGGGGTCTGTCTCCTGGCGACCCTGGCCGGGCTGGGGGTCTGGTGGCTGTCCCGGCGGGTGCCGGAGGTGGCCAGGCTGCCCTGACGCCGCCGGCGGCGGGATCGGGAGGCAGGGGAGTTCCGGACTGAAGCCGGTCCCGGACCCGGGGCGCCCCGGCGCGGCTACGCGGCTCCGGTTCCGCGGATGCTACGGATCGCCGGAGAATTCAGCGGCAAGAGGGCGAGCCGTGGCGCCGCCCTCGACGGCGGACCGGGCAGCAGCCAGCGCGGGGAGGAAGGCCGGCATGGAACTGGCGGGGAAGGGGGGGGGGGCGGGCGGCGGGGGGGGGGCGGCGGGCCGGGCGGGGGGCACGGGGGCGCCCCAGGGCGGGGGGCGGGGGGGACTGGGGGG
>QGUP01000449.1 GCA_003242505.1 Bacillota bacterium | reverse complement strand
GCCGGAGCCGGCCTTCGACGGCGCCATCGCCGCCTACCTCCTCAACCCAGGCCGGACCGTCTACCGCATCGAGGACCTGGCCCGGGAGTTCGGGCTGCCGGAGGTGCCCGAGGGGGAGACCCCGGGGGCGGTGGCCGGCCGGGCCGGGGCGCTCCTGGCCCTCCGGCCCGCCCTGGAGTCGGCCCTCCGGGAGGCCGGCCTCTGGAGCCTCTTTGCCGAGATCGAGATGCCCCTCGTCGGGATCCTGGCCCGGATGGAGGCCACCGGCATCGCCGTCCAGCGGGAGGCGCTGGAGGAGATGGGCCGGGAACTCGAGGAGCGCATCCTTGCGGTCCAGCAGGAGATCTTCCAGCGGGTCGGCTACACCTTCAACCTCAACTCCCCCAAGCAACTGGCCGATGTCCTCTTCGGCAAGATGGGGCTGCCGGTGATCAAGCGGACCAAGACCGGCCCGTCCACCGATGCGGAGGTGCTGGAAGAACTCGCCCTTCAGGAGCCCCTGGTGGAGCGGATCCTGGACTACCGCACCCTGGTCAAACTGAAGGGCACCTACGTGGACGGCCTGGCGCCCCTCATCGAGGCCGACGGGCGGATCCACACCACCTTCAACCAGACGGTGGCCGCCACCGGCCGGCTCTCCAGCGCCGACCCGAACCTCCAGAACATCCCGATCCGGATCGAGGAGGGGCGGCGGATCCGGAAGGTCTTCATCCCCGGGGAGCCGGGGTGGGTGCTCTTCGCCGCGGACTACTCCCAGATCGAGCTCCGGGTGGTGGCCCACTTCTCCGGCGACGAGGCCCTCCTGGACGCTTTCCGGCAGGACCAGGACATCCACACCCGCACCGCAGCGGAGGTCTTCGGGGTGCCCATGGAGGAGGTCACCCCGGAGATGCGCCGCCGGGCCAAGGCGGTCAACTTCGGCCTCATCTACGGCCAGAGCGACTACGGCCTCGCCCGGGCCCTGGGCATCGGCCGGGGGGAGGCCAAGGAGTTCATCCAGCGGTACTTTGACCGCTACCCCGGGGTCAAGGCCTACATGGAGCAGAAGGTGCAGGAGGCCCGGGAGAAGGGGTACGTCACCACCCTCCTCGGCCGGCGCCGGTTCCTGCCCGAGATCCACGCCCGCACCTTCGCGGTGCGGCAGAACGCCGAGCGGGCGGCCATCAACACCCCGATCCAGGGGACCGCGGCGGACCTGATGAAAAAGGCGATGGTGGCCATCTGCCGGCGCCTCGACGCCAGCGGCCTCCGGGCCAGGCTGCTGCTGCAGGTCCACGACGAACTGGTCTTCGAGGCGCCGCCGGAAGAACTGCCGGCCCTCTACGAACTGGTGGTGGGGGAGATGGAGCGGGCCCTCACCCTCCGGGTGCCCCTCAAGGTCGAGGCCAAGGTGGGGCGCAACTGGTACGAGATGGAGCCCTACACGCCCTGACCGGGAAACGGCGGCGCCCCTTCCGTCGACACGGAATCCTGCACACCCACAACGAGACAGCGGTCCCAGGAGGCGACGGCATGCCCGAATTGCCGGAAGTGGAGACGGTCCGCCGGACCCTGGCGCCGGGGCTTGTGGGCCGGGCCATTGCAGAGGTGGAGGTGCACCGGCCCGCCCAGGTCCGGTACCCCGACCCGGAGACCTTCCGGCGGGCCCTCCGGGGCCGGCGGTTTGCCGAGCCCGGCCGCCGGGGGAAGTACCTGCTTCTGCACCTGGAGGGCGGGGGCGTCCTCGTCTGCCACCTCCGGATGTCGGGCCGGCTCTACCTTACCCCGGCCTGGGCGCCCCGGGCGCCCCACACCCATGTGGTCTTCCGCCTGGACGATGGGCAGGAACTCCGGTACCAGGACCAGCGCACCTTCGGGGGGTTCCACCTCCCCGACCCTGACGGCCGGGGCACTCCGGCGGGCCTTTTGACCCTTGGGCCCGAGCCCCTGGACGATGGCTTCACCCCCGCCTATCTCCACAGCCGGTTGGCGGGCCGCCGGGCGCCGGTGAAGGCGGTGCTCCTGGACCAGACCGCAGTGGCGGGGCTCGGGAACATCTACGCCGACGAGAGCCTCTTCCGGGCCGGCATCCGGCCGGACCGGCCGGCGGGGGAGGTGACCCCCGGGGAGGCCGAGGCCCTGTGGGCGGCCATCCGGACGGTGCTGGCCGAGGCCATCGCCCACCGGGGGACCACCTTCTCCCTCTACCTGGACGGGGAGGGCCGGGCCGGGGACTACTACCGGCAGCTCCGGGTCTTTGGCCGGCAGGGGGAGCCCTGCCCCCGGTGCGGGGCGCCGATATTGAAAAGCCGGGTGGCGGGCCGGGGGACCCACTGGTGTCCCCGGTGCCAGCGGTGACGCAGCCCGCACGGCGCCCCGGGCGACCCACGGCGGCCCCCACTGCCAGGTTAGGGCTGCCCGGCGGGTGCCCCGGGCGGGGCTGGCGCAGGGCCGCCCCGCCCCCGACACGAGCACCAGGGAGTGTGCCGTCTGTGCCGTACCTTACCTTTGAGCTTGACAGCGAGAAGGAA
>QGUP01000043.1 GCA_003242505.1 Bacillota bacterium | reverse complement strand
CTGCCACCCGGGGCCGAACTGGACCACCGTGGCCAGGGCAAACTGGAGGTATGGGTTCATCAGCACCGTGTGGATGCCCAGGGGCATCAACACCATGGCCTCGACGAAGATGGGCAGGGTGAAGACTGCGGCCACCGCGAAGTTGATCCACTGCCGGCGGATCTCCGCCTCCCGGGCCGCCTTCTCCCGGTCCGCCGCCTCCTCCCCTTCCCGCAGCTCCCGGGCGCCGTAGCCCAGTTCCTGGACCGCGGCCACCAGGTCCCCCACGGAGACCGCGGCCGGGTCGAAGATTACCGTCGCCTTCTCGGTGGCCAGGTTGACGCTCGCCTCTGCCACGCCTTCGATCCGGGACAGCCGCCGCTGGATCCGGGCCGAGCAGGCGGCACAGGTCATCCCCGTCACCTGCAGGGTGACCCGCTGCCGGGGCCTGGCCTCGTGCATGGCGGCAACGTCGCCCATAGGGGTCCCCCCTTGTTGGGATCGCCACACGGGGGCGCCGGTGCCTCCGGCAGGCACGACACCGGGCCCTCCAGTTGGGCACAGTGCCGGCTCCCCCGGCAGGGCAGAGCCCCGGCTTGAAACCCCCGTCTCCCGATCGCTGCCACGTTACCCTACCCCTGTAGGGTATCTAGTCCCCTGCGCCAATGTTGTAGCAGATCCCGAGGCCAGCGTCAACAGGAACGGGGCCCCGGGGTCACGGGTCCGGGGCCCCCTCGTCCCTGAGCGCTGCGGCCGCCTCCTCTCCGTGGGCCGGGGCCGTGGCGGGCCGAAGGCCAGAAGGCGCCTCTTCCAGGGAGGCCGGCGGCGGGTCCACCCACCGCTCCGCCCAGGCCTCGATGGCCTTTACCACTCCCTCCAGGGCTCGGCCCTTCTCCGTCAGGATGTACTCAATCCGCACGGGCTTAGTATCGTAGACCACCCGGCGGAGGATACCTTCCTCTTCCAGTTCCTTCAGCCGTTCCGACAGGATCCGCTCGCTCAGCGCCGGCACCTGCAGCCGGAAATCGCTGAACCGCCGGGGACCGCCCATCAGGATCCGGAGGATCAGGCCGGTCCACCGCTTGCCCAGGATCGCAACGGCCCGCTCGTAGCGAGGGCACATCCGCTCGTAGCCCACAGCCCTCACCTCCTGCCCCTATTCTAGCACAAGGGCCCACCCGAAGTGACAGAAGCTTCAGGGCAAGCAGGGGCTCACTTTTCGTTTGTTCCCTGGCCGCCGCCGGGGCCCTGGACCCCGCGGGCCGCTGCGGCCCGGCTTCCCTCCCCGCCGCCCGGGCGCTGCAACAGAGAAGGCGCCGGTCCCGGGCGGGACGGCGCCTGGTAACCGTTACTCCAGGTAGTCCTTCAGCTTCTTGCTCCGGCTCGGGTGGCGGAGTTTCCGCAGGGCCTTGGCCTCGATCTGCCGGATCCGCTCCCGGGTAACGCCGAAGACCTGGCCCACCTCTTCCAGGGTGCGGGCCCGGCCGTCGTCGAGGCCAAACCGGAGCCGGAGCACCTTCTCCTCCCGGGGGGTGAGGGTCTCCAGGACCTCCTCCAGCTGCTCCCGGAGGAGCTGGTAGGAGGCCGCCTCCGCGGGCGCGGGCGCGTCCTGGTCCTCGATGAAGTCCCCCAGGTGGCTGTCCTCTTCCTCGCCGATGGGCGTCTCCAGGGAGACGGGCTCCTGGGCGATCTTCATGATCTCCCGGACCCGCTCCACGGGGATGTCCATGTGGGCTGCGATCTCCTCCGGGGTGGGCTCCCGGCCCAATTCCTGGACCAGTTGCCGCTGGACCCGGATCAGCTTGTTGATGGTCTCCACCATGTGTACCGGAATCCGGATGGTGCGGGCCTGGTCGGCGATCGCCCGGGTGATGGCCTGCCGGATCCACCAGGTGGCGTAGGTGGAGAACTTGTACCCCTTCCGGTAGTCGAACTTCTCGACCGCCTTGATCAGACCCAGGTTCCCCTCCTGGATCAGGTCCAGGAAGAGCATCCCCCGGCCGACGTAGCGCTTGGCGATGCTCACCACCAGCCGGAGGTTGGCCTCCGCCAGCCGGCGCTTGGCCTCCTCATCCCCGGCCTCGATCCGCTTGGCCAGTTCGATCTCCTCTTCCGGGGTGAGCAGGGGAACCCGGCCGATCTCCTTGAGGTACATCCGCACCGGGTCGTCGATGGCCACCCCGTCCGGGACCGACAGGTCGTCGTCCAGGTCGACGTCGTCCACATCGTCGGAGCGGGTCACGTCATCGCCGCCGTCCGCGCGGGCGTCGTCCGCGAGGGGGTCCTGGCCCTGGTCGGGCACCACTTCAATATTTTCCGCGGCCAGAGCATCGTAGATCTCCTCGATCTGCTCCGGCGACAGCTCTTGCCCCTGGAAGTGCTCGCTGATCTCCGATTCGGTCAGGGAACCCCGCTTCTTACCCTTCTCAATGAGTTCCGTCAAGCCTTCAATCTTGGGCTCCTTCTCGGGTGCATCCATGGCCTCTTCCCCCCTCTCTGCCCGGGGCTACGAACGGGTGCGGCGGACAAGTTCCTGGTACTCACGGATGAGTTCCTGATATTCAAGCAGGAGGGCTGGTTCCACCGGCTGACCGGCAGCCTCCCGCTCCCGGAAGATCGCCTGCAATTCCCGGATTCTCCTCTGCTTCGCATCTTGCCGGAGCCGGTCCAGGGCATCCTGGAGTTCCCGCTCCGGCTGCACGATGAACCGACCCTCTTCCTCCAGTTCCGCCACGAGGGTCCGGGCCTCCGCCGGCTCCACCGTGGCCAGGAGGTGGGCGGCCAGTCCCGCCGGGGGAACCGTCCCAGCGGCTGCTGCCAGGGAGTCATAGATCGCCTGGTGCTCGGGCGTCTGCCACCGGTGCCCGGCCAGGGCTTCCGCCCGCCCGACGAGGTCCGGCCGGTGCAGCAGCACCCGCAGCACCGTGCGCTCCGCCTCCCGGATCGGATTGGTGCCAGGACCGCCCCGGGCCGTGGCACCGCCCATGACCTTTCTATTATTCCAGTTCTTAGTGGTTGTATACGTGTCGGAGCCTCTTTTCCTACTTTTCTCGAGATAGGCCCTGACCATGTGGCGCAGGGACTCCTCGCTGACCTCTTCGCCCCAGCGGACGACGAAGTCTTCCGCCAACCACATGGCGGCCCGCCTCGTGTACAGTTCCCGGAGCACCGGGTCCTGGATGCCCGCCAGGATGGGCACCACCTCCCGCATCACCGCCGCCCGCTCCTCGGCGGGGTTGCCGGCGTCCCGGTGCTTCTCCAGGGCCGAGCGGATCTTGTATTCGATCAGGGGAAGGGCATCGGCCAGCGCCCGGGCGAAGGCCTCTGCCCCCTGGCTGCGGATCAGCTCGTCCGGGTCCTTGCCCGCGGGCAGCCGGAGCACCTTGAGGTCCAGCCCGGCCGCCGCCAGGACCTCGAACCCGCGGAGGGTCGCGGCTTGCCCGGCCAGGTCCGCGTCGTACGCGATGACCACCCGGCTGCATTGACGTCGGAGGAGTTCCGCCTGTTCCCGGGTAAGCGCGGTCCCCAGGGAGGCCACCGCGTGGGTGAACCCGGCCTGATGCAGCGCGATGACGTCCATGTACCCTTCGACGACGATCCCCTCGTCCCGGGCCCGCATCGCCTCCTTGGCCAGGTGGAGGCCATAGAGGTGCAGCCGCTTGTTGAAAAAGGGACCCTCCGGCGAGTTGTAATACTTCGGGACCTGGTCCTCTGTCAAGGCCCGTCCCCCGAAGCCGATCACCCGCCCCCGGAGGTCGGCGATGGGAAAGATCACCCGGTTCCGGAACCGGTCGTAGTAACCGCCCTCCTGTTCCCGGGGCTGAATGAGGCCGGCCTGGACCAGGATCTCCGGGGCGAACCGCTGCCGGGCGGCCCGGAGGAGGCCGTCCCACCGGTTCGGGGCGTACCCGAGGCGAAACCGGGTGATGGTCTCGTCCTTCAGCCCCCGGTCCCGGAGGTACGCCAGGGCCTTCTGCCCCTCGGGGGTGTGCCAGAGGTGGTACTCGAAGAACCGGGTGGCAAACTCCAGGGCCCCGTAGACCTGCTGCCGAATCCGGGCCTGCCGCTCCTGGGCCGGCGTCATGGGCTCCCGGGGCAGGGGAATCCCGGCCCGCCGGGCCAGGGCCGCCACCGCCTCGGCAAAGGTCATGTGCTCTTTCTCCATGAGGAACCGGAAGACATCGCCGGTGGCCTTGCAGCCGAAGCAGTGGTAGAAGCCCTTCTCCGGCACGACGTGAAACGACGGGGTCTTCTCCGGATGGAAGGGGCAGAGCCCCCAGTAGTCCTTGCCCCGCCGGGTGAGGTGCACATATTCGCCGATGACTGCGACGATGTCGGTTCTGTCCCGGACCTCCTGGAGGAACGCCTCGTCGAACCGGACCACCATCACCACCCCGGTGGGACCTGAGGGGAGCACCGGCTACCGGACCGGACAGGTAGAAGGCGCCAAGGGCTAAGTTGATTCGCCAGACCTGGCCGCTTTTCCTTCCGGCATGTTCGCCCCCTCACGAACCCGCAGGTCTGCAGGGTGGGCCCGCGGCGCCGACCTCCGGCTCCCGCAGACTAAGTTCGACACCCTTAGTCAACTTCCTTCTGTTGGAAAGGAGCCCCCAGGGGGGGTCCGAGACGGAGAGGGGCCGCTGCCCACGGCACGCGGCCCCTCCGGCCTTCGCCGTTCCGGCGATCCACCATTGTACATTGACTTGAACGTTGTAGCCATTTACCTGTCAGCGATCTCCCGGACCTGGCTCCGCTGCCGGACCGCGGCCTGGGCCGCAGCCAGCCGGGCCACGGGCACCCGGTACGGGGAGCAGGAGACGTAGTCGAGCCCGACCCGGTGGAAGAAGTCGATGGACTGGGGATCGCCGCCGTGCTCGCCGCAGATGCCGAGCTTCAGGCCCGGGCGGACGCTGCGGCCCAGCCGCACCGCCATCTCCACCAGCTTGCCGACCCCGGCCTGGTCGATGCTCACAAAGGGGTTCTCGGGCAGGACCTTCTGCTGGACGTACTGGGCCAGGAATTTCCCCTCGGCGTCGTCCCGGCTGAACCCGAAGGTGGTCTGGGTCAGGTCGTTGGTGCCGAAGGAGAAGAAGGCAGCCTCCCGGGCGATCTCGTCCGCGGTGAGGGCGGCCCGGGGCACCTCGATCATGGTGCCGACGGAGTAGGGCACCTCCACCCCGGCCTCGGCGAACACGGCCCGGGCGGTCCGGTCCACCAGCTCTCGGAGCTGCCGGAGCTCGTTCACGTGGCCGATGAGGGGGAGCATGATCTCCGGCCGGACCTCCACCCCCTCCCGGGCGAGCTGGACCGCCGCCTCGAAGATGGCCCGGACCTGCATCTCGTAGATCTCCGGGTAGAGGATCCCCAGCCGGCACCCCCGGAACCCGAGCATGGGGTTGAGCTCCGAGAGGGCCCGGACCTTGCGAAGGAGCCGCTCCTTCTCCGCCAGGGCCGCCGGGTCCCCGCCGGTGGCCCGGAGCACCGCCACCTCCACCGCCAGGGCCTCCGCCGAGGGCAGGAACTCGTGGAGGGGCGGGTCCAGGAGCCGGATGGTGACCGGCAGGCCGGCCATCGCCTTGAGGATCCCGTAGAAGTCCTCCCGCTGCATGGGCAGGAGCTTTTCCAGGGCGGCCTTCCGCTCCTCGGGGGTCTCGGCCAGGACCATCTCCATTACCACCGGCATCCGCTCCGGGTGGTAGCCGCCCTGGCCGAACATGTGCTCCGTCCGGCAGAGGCCGACGCCCTCGGCGCCCAGCTCCCGGGCTTTGGCTGCGTCCGCCGGGGTGTCGGCGTTGGCCCGGACCCCGAGGGTCCGGACCTCGTCCGCCCAGGTCAGGAGCTGCCGGAACTCCGGCGAGAGTTCAGGGTCGACCAGGGGCACCTCGCCGTAGATCACCCGGCCGGTGGAGCCGTCGACGGAGATCACCTCGCCCTTCCTCACCGTCCGGTCGCCCACGGTGAAGCTCTGCTCGTCCGGGGCGATCCGGATCGCCTCGCAGCCCACCACAGCGGGCTTCCCCATCCCCCGGGCGACGATGGCCGCGTGGCTGGTCATGCCGCCCCGGCAGGTGACGATGGCCTCGGCGACCACCATGCCGTGGATGTCGTCGGGGGTGGTCTCGGGCCGGACCAGGATCACCCGGTGGCCTTCCGTGGCCAGCTTCTCCGCCTCGTCGGCATCGAAGACCGCGATCCCCACCGCGGCCCCGGGGGAAGCCGGCAGCCCGGTGGCCAGGACGTCCAGCCGGGCCTTCGGGTCGACGGAGCGGTAGAGGATCTTCTCCACCTGGGCCGGGTCCACCCGCAGGAGGGCCTCCTCCCGGCTGAGGAGCCCCTCGGCCACCATGTCCACCGCGATCTTGATCGCCGCCTGGGCGGTCCGCTTCCCGGAGCGGCACTGGAGCATGTAGAGCTTGCCCTTTTCAATGGTAAATTCGATGTCCTGCATGTCCCGGTAATGCCGCTCCAGCAGCTCACAGACCCGGAGCAGCTGTTCGTAGGCCTCGGGGAGTTCCTCCTGGAGCACCCGGATCGGATGGGGCGTCCGGATCCCGGCCACCACATCCTCCCCCTGGGCGTTGAGGAGGTACTCGCCGTACAGCTCCTTCGCGCCCGTGTTGGGGTTCCGGGTGAAGACCACCCCGGTGCCGGAGTCCATGCCCATGTTCCCGAAGACCATCGCCTGGACGTTGACCGCGGTGCCGAGGTCGTCGGGGATCCGGTTCACCCGGCGGTAGACCACGGCCCGGGGATTGTTCCAGGACTCAAAGACCGCCCGGATGGCCAGGGTGAGCTGCTCCCGGGGGTCCTGGGGGAAGTCCCGGCCGGTCTCCTGCCGGACCAGCTCCCGGTACCGGGCCACCACCTGCTTGAGGTGCTCCGGCGGCAGCTGGTAGTCCTCCTGCACCCCGGCGGCCTCTTTCTGGGCCTGGAAGATCTCGTCAAACCGGTGGTGGGGGATGCCCATGACCACGTTGCCGAACATCTGGATGAACCGCCGGTAGGAGTCCCAGGCGAACCGGGGATCCGCAGCGGCGGCCAGGGCCTCGACGGTGGCGTCGCTGAGGCCCAGGTTGAGGATGGTGTCCATCATCCCCGGCATGGAGAAGGGGGCGCCGGACCGGACCGAGACCAGGAGCGGCGGCTCGCCGCCAAAGCGCTTCCCCGTCCGGGCCTCCAGGGCCGCCAGGTGCTCCTCCACCTGGTCCATCAGCCCCGGGGGGAAGACCTTCCCCCCGGCCAGGTACTCCCGGCACGCCTCGGTGGTGATGGTGAACCCCGGGGGTACGGGCAGGCCGATGTTGGTCATCTCCGCCAGGTTGGCCCCCTTGCCCCCCAAAAGGTCCCGCATGGCCGCGTTGCCTTCGTGGAAGGCGTAGACGTACTTCTTAGTCACCGACGGTGCCCCCTCTGGCCTTGATGATCTCCAGCACCCGGAACGCAGTCTCCTCGACGGCCTTGTTGGTCACGTCGATGACCGGGCAGCCGAGCTTGCGGTAGATGCTCTCCGCGTACTCCAGTTCCGCCAGGATCCGCTCGAGGTTGGCGTAGCTGGCATCGGTCCGGAGACCGATGGCTCGGAGCCGCTCCTCCCGGATCGAGAGCAGCTTGTGGGGATCGACCCAGAGCCCCACCACCTTGTCTGCGACCTTGTAGACCTCCGGCGGCAGGGGGATCTCGGGGACCAGCGGGATGTTTGCGACCTTTACCTTCCGGTGAGCGAGATACATGCTCACCGGGGTCTTGGAACTCCGGGAGACCCCGAGGATCACCACGTCGGCCTTGAGGCAGCCCCGGGGGTCCTTGCCGTCGTCGTACTTGACTGCAAACTCCACCGCCTCGACCCGCCGGAAGTAGTCCTCGTCCAGCCGGTGAATGAGGCCCGGCTGCAGCCGGGGCGGCTTCTGCAGCACCTTCTGGAGGCCCGCCAGCATCGGCCCCATGATGTCCACCGCCACGATGCCCCTGGCCTCGGCCTGGCGCCGGAGCTCTTCCCGCATCTCCGGCAGGATCAGGGTGTAGACGATCAGGGTCGGCTGCCGCTGGGCCTGCTCCACGATCTCGGCAATCTCCCGGAGGCTGTCCACCATGGGAAACCGCCGGATCTCCACCTGGCCGCCGTCAAACTGGGAGATGGCCGCCCGGGCCACCAGCTCTGCTGTTTCGCCGACGGAGTCCGAGACCACGAAGACCACAGGGCGTTGGGATTCCAAGTCGTCTCCCCCTTGTGATGCATCCACCCGGCCCGGGGCGCAGCCCTGGCGCCTGCTGGAGCCCCCCACCCCGGGTGCGAACCCCGGCGCCTGCCGCAGCCCCCACCCGGGTGCGGGCTCGGCACCCGGGAAACCACCCGATTCCGCTCACAGTCTATACTCGTTCCGCCCTTGCTCTTCCTGCCCCGGAGGCGGCTCCGGGGTGCCACTCTTCAAATGAATCTCTCTATGGGTCTTGAAGATTGAGTCTATCAGCAGCCGGACTGGCAATAGACTACATTGCTCGGCGCCGGGCGACAGGATTCGTTCCATTTGCACAGAAATACGCTACTAAGCAAATCGGACCAACGGAGGGAATCGTATGGCCAATCCCCGCGCCTGGCTGACACCGGTGGTCGCTCTGGCACTCCTGGTCTCCGGCTGCGGCGGCTCAGGAAGCCCCTCCCAGCCCGCCGGCAGCCCGGGCCCCGGCGGGACCGGGTCGCCGGGCTCAAGCGCCCGCGCCCCGGCCCAGCGGATCTCCATCGCCACCGGCGGCACCAGCGGCGTCTACTACATCTATGGCGGCGGCCTCGCCCAGGTCCTCAGCAAGCACGTGCCCGGCGTGGAGGCCACCGCTGAGGTGACCGCCGCCTCGGTAGAAAACCTCAACTTCATCCACCAGAAGTCGGCGGACATCGCCTTCACCCTGGCGGACACCGCCTACGACGCGGTCCGGGGCCAGGGGGCCTTCAGGGAGCCCCTCCCCCTCCGGGCCCTGGCGGTCATCTACACCAACATCACCCACATTGTGACCATGGCCGACAGCGGCATCGAGACCGTGGCCGACCTGAAGGGGAAGCGGGTCTCCACCGGCGCGCCCAACAGCGGCACCGAGGTCATCGCCGAGCGGATCCTGCTGGCCAGCGGCATCGACCCGAACAAGGACATCACCCGGGAGCGGCTGAGCGTCAAGGAGTCCGCCGAGGCCCTCCAGGACCGGAAGATCGACGCCTTCTTCTGGTCCGGCGGGCTGCCCACCGCCGGGGTCGAGGAACTGGCCGCCACCCCGGGGATCCGGATCCGGCTCATCTCCCACGGCGATCTGGTCCCCACCCTGGTGGAGAAGTACGGTCCCCTCTACGTCACCCGGACGATCCCCGCCGGGACCTACCTGAACACCCCGGAGGCAACGGTCTCCGCGGTGCCCAACCTGCTGGTGGTCCACCAGGATATGCCCGAGGACCTGGCCTACGCCATCACCAAAGCCCTCTTCGAGCACAAGGATGAACTGGTCGCCGTCCACCCCGCCGCCCGGGAACTGGACCCGAAGGAGGCCGCGGTGGGTGCTCCGATGGAGTACCACCCCGGTGCGATCCGCTACTACAAGGAAGTCGGCGCCTGGCCCGGCAACTGACGGCCACGGGCCGGGCGGGGCCGGCGCCGGGCCGCGCCCCGCCCGTGACCCCCGGCCGGGCCGCCGGCTCGCCACGGCCGGAGGGCCAGCCGCCCGGCCCTGCCCGGCGCCCATGGCAGGGCTCCGCCGGCGGCTGGCCGCCCTCCTGCTCCTGGCCGGGGCCTGCGGCCTCCCGGTCCCCGTCCTGGAGATCCGGGGGGAGGGCGGCCAGGTGCTGCTGCAGC
>QGUP01000448.1 GCA_003242505.1 Bacillota bacterium | reverse complement strand
TGCCGGCCGTCCAGGGTGTGGACCGTGCAGTACTCCCCCACCACGGTGAACCAGGGGTAGCTGCCGATCCGGGTGAGCTTCAGCCGGCCGCTGGGCTTGATCTCCTTCACCATCGCCCCCAGGGTGTCCACGTGGGCCGCCAGGGCCCGGGCCGGCGCCGTCGGGTCCTGGCCCGGCAGAACGGCCAGAAGGGCCCCCTTCCGGGTGCGCCGGGTCTCGACCCCCAGGTCGGCGAAGGCTCGCTCCATATAGTCCACCGCAGCATCAGCCCGGCCGGTGGGGCTGGGGATTTGGAGCAGTTCCACCAGCCGCCGGACCAGGTCCTCCCGATCGATGGTCAGTTCCACCTTCTCATCCCGTCCCTCCGCGATCCGTTGGTCCCCGTCCCGCCGCGGTCAGTTGGCAGTGCTACCATTGTACCAGGGTCGGCGCCTGTGTAGAACGGCCAGCGGCCATCCTCCCGCCGCCCGTTTGCAGAGGCGAGCTCCCGGGCCGGAGCAGGAATTCCTCCGGCCAGGCCCGTAGTGAGGAAAGGAGCAGCGGCAGGAGGTGCGACCGTCGATGGCCGTCTACCTGACAACGATCGCCTCGCCCCTGGGCCCGGTGCGGCTGGCGGCGACGGAGAAAGGGATCTGCGCCCTCGACCTGCCCGGGGAGGAGCCACGGTGGCTGGAGGGGTGGCTGGACCGGCATTTCCCGGGGGAGCCCCGGGTGGAGGCGCCGGACCACCCGCACCTGGCCCGGGCCCGGGAGCAACTCGAGGAGTACTTTGCCGGCCGGCGCCAGCACTTTGACGTCCCCCTGGACCTGCGGGGCACCCCGTACCAGCTTCGGGTCTGGCAGGCCCTGCTCCGGATCCCGTACGGAGCCGTGACCACCTACGGGGCCCTCGCACGGATGGCCGGCGGCTCGCCCCGGTCTGTGGGCGGGGCCCTGGGGGCCAACCCGGTGGCCATCCTGGTGCCCTGCCATCGGGTGGTGGCCGCCGGGGGCGGGCTCGGCGGGTACAGCGGCGGCCTCCGGATCAAGGAGCGGCTGCTGGCCCTGGAGGGGATCCGGCTGCCCGCGTAGGGGGCCCGACAGGAAGAGGCGTAGGTCCGCCCCCCGGACGCCCCGCCCAGACGGCGGCAGTCCGGACCTCCGCCAGGGCGAGATGGCATCCGGGACGATCCCGCCAGGCGACGGCAGCGGCTAAGTGGGAGCCCGGTCCCCGGACCGGGCTCTCTCCTGTGGCTCCGCACCGCACCGCTTCCCGGGCCTGGTGGCTGAAACCCCTGACGGCTGAACCCCCTGCTCCGGCCCTGCGTCAACTGGAGGTGGATGCCCTTGCGTACCCGGGAGGACCTGCGGCAGGCCCTCCGGCGCATCGACGGCCGGGGCTACCCGGCCTACCGGGATCTGGAAGGCAGTTACGACTTCGGCAACTGGGAACTCCGGCTCGATCGGGCTCAGCCCGATCCCTTCGCCTCCCCGAGCCGGTTCCGGGTTCGGGTGCCCGGACCGGCGGCGGGACTGCCCCCCGAGGCCCTCGCCACCCCGCTCCGGCGCTGGGCCACCGGGGACTTCCTCGCCCGGGCCTTTCAGCGGGCCCTGCCCCGGGGGGGATCCCTGGGCAGCGGGAAGAGCGGCCTCATCTTCATCGACGCCGGGGAGCAGGAGATCCTGCCCCGGACCGCGGTCCGGGTGGAACCCGACGGCACCGTGGAGGTGCGCTTTGCTGCCGGGCTGCCCGCCGCGGGCCGGCGGATCCTCGGCCGGGCGGCAGAAGAGCTGCTCCTGGAGCGGATCCCCCGGGCAGTGGCGGGTTCCCTCCTCGCCGGGGCTCACGACCGCCGGGCGCTGAGCGAGCACCTCGCGGCGGCGGAGGACCATGCCTGGCTCCAGGAGAGGCTCCCCGCCATGGGGCTGGTGGCCTTTGTCGCCGACGGGTCGATCCTCCCCCGGGAGAGCGGGGTGAGCCAGAAGCCCCTTCCCGGCGCGGTGCCCTGGGTGTCGCCCCCGGAGCTCCGGGTGACGGTGGAGTTCCCCAACGCCGGGCCGGTGACGGGCACCGGCATCCCCGCGGGGGTGACCCTGATCGTCGGCGGGGGCTACCACGGCAAGAGCACCCTGCTCCGAGCCCTGGAGCGGGGGGTCTACCCTCACATCCCCGGGGACGGCCGGGAGCGGGTGGTGACCCGGGCCGACGCCTGGAAGCTCCGGGCCGAGGACGGCCGCCGGGTGGAGGGGGTGGACATCTCCCCCTTCATCGCCGGGCTGCCCGGCGGGACCGACACCCGGTGGTTCCGGACCGAGGCGGCCTCGGGCTCCACCTCCATGGCCGCCAACCTGGTGGAGGCCCTGGAGGCGGGGGCGGGGCTCTTGCTGGTGGACGAGGACACCGCCGCAACCAACTTCCTGATCCGGGACGCCCGGATGCAGCGGCTGGTGCCCAAGGAGGGCGAGCCCATCACCCCCTTCATTGACCGGGTCCGGAGCCTCTACACCGACCTCGGGGTCTCCACGGTGCTGGTG
>QGUP01000447.1 GCA_003242505.1 Bacillota bacterium | reverse complement strand
GCCCGGGGTCCCAGGCACTCCAGCCCTTCGACCTCCAGCACCGGCTCCCCGGGCTTGGCGGGGCCCTTCTCCACCTGGAGGCTGACCGCCCGGCCCACCATCAGGGCGGCCAGTTCCGCCTCGGTAGGCGGCGTGATCGGCCCCGGGGCGCCCCGGCCGGAGATGTCCAGGGTTGCCACGTTCCGGCCCTGGCGGATCACCGTCACCCGGTCGGCGATCCGGAGGACCTCCTTGAGCTTGTGGGTGATGAAGATGATGGTCCGGCCCTGCTGCACCAGCCGGCGCATGATGCCGATCAGTTCCTGGACCTCCTGGGGGGTGAGGACCGCGGTGGGCTCGTCCAGGATGAGAAGCTCTGCCCCCCGGTAGAGGGCCTTCAGGATCTCCACCCGCTGCTGCATGCCCACGGAGATGTTCTCCACCCGGGCGGTGGGGTCCACCTTCAGCCCGAACTCCTGGCTGAGGGCCCGGACCTTCTCCACCGCGCCGGCCCGGTCGAGGCGCGTCCGGCTCCCCGGCTCATGGCCGAGGACGATGTTCTCCGCCACGGTGAAGGGGGGAATGAGCATGAAGTGCTGGTGGACCATGCCGATCCCCAGGGCGATGGCCCGGTTGGGATCGGTGATGGTGACGGGCTGACCTTTGTACCGGATCTCCCCGGCGTCGGGCTGGTAGAGGCCGTAGAGGATGTTCATGAGGGTGGTCTTGCCCGCGCCGTTCTCGCCCAGGAGGGCGTGGATCTCGCCCTCCCGCACCTCGAGGTCAATGCCGTCGTTGGCCACGACGGGGCCGAAGCGTTTGGTGATGCCCCGCATCTCCAGGATGTTGCCCAAACCCGTGCAACCCCCTTGCCATACCTGGACAGGGCCGCTGCTGCTGTTCCGCCTGCCGCCGGCGGGCGGACCCCCGGCCGGCCCCTCATCCGCCCTGGGACAGGTCCGCCGGGGGCGCCCGGGCGGGGCACCCCCGGCGGCTCCATCCGCAGCGACGGCTGCAGGTTCGGGGTTAGATCTCGGGCACCTGCCAGGACTCGAGCTCCTGCCGGGTGCTGGGGACGGTGACCTTCCCGGCCTTGATCGCCTCGGCCCACTTGGTGGCGACGTCCTTGGTATCCGGCGGCATCTTGTCCCACAGGGTGGTGTCAGACCAGCCCACGCCGTTGTCCTTCAGGCCGAGGACCACGGTCTGGCCGCCGGGGAAGTTCCCCTCGGCCGCCCGCTTGGAGAGGGTGTAGACCGCCACGTCCACCCGCTTCATCATCGAGGAGATCACGTGCTCCGGCGCCAGGTGGTTCTGGTCGGAGTCGACGCCGATGGCGTACTTGTTCAGCTCCTTGGCGGCCTCGATGACACCTTCGCCGGTCTTCCCCGAGGCGTGGAAGATGACGTCGGCGCCCTGGCCGTAGATGTTCAGCGCGGCGGCCTTGCCCTTCTCCGGGTCGTTAAACTCGCCGGTGTAGACGGTGATCACCTGGACGTTGGGGTCGACCGCCTTCACCCCGGCCTTGAAGCCGGCCTCAAACCGCTCGATCACCGGGATCTCCATGCCGCCGACAAACCCGACCTTGCCGGTCTTGGTGGTCTTGGCGGCGAAGATGCCCATCAGGAAGGAGCCTTCCTGTTCGTTAAAGAGCACCGAAACCACGTTGGGCTTGCCCTGGACCTCACCGTCGATGAGGCCGAAGTAGGTGTCCGGGTACTGGTCGGCCACCGTGCCGATGGCGTTGGTCATCAGGAAGCCAACGCCCCAGACGATGTTGTACCCCTGGTCCGCCAGGGTGGCGAGGTTGGTCTCATAGTCCTCCTGGCGCTTGGACTCCACGTAGTTGACTTCAGCGCCGATGTCGTCCTTCAGCATCTGCAGGCCCCGCCACGCGGAGGCGTTGAAGGACTGGTCGTTGATGCCGCCTACGTCCGTGGCCATCGCAGCCTTGAAGCCGCCCTGCTGGCTGGTGCCGGACTTGCCGCACCCGGCCAGCACCGCCATGGCCAGGAGACCGGCCATGAGCCCGGCAATCCATTTGCGGGACATCGTTTCGCGCCTCCTTGTGAGTGATGGTCCTGTGGAGGAGTCTGTCCTCCACCGCGTCCGCCCAAGCCATGTTTTCGTCTCGCCATGGCCAACTCCTGCGCCACAATTGTCAAATTCAATTGGGTTCCCTTCCGTCCAGTGGTTGCAGCGGCTGGCTTCGGACCCGCGGGGGCAGACCTCCGGCGGAGCCGGGCGGGAGGAGCCCCGGGGAGCCAGGGCGAAGGGGAGGAAGGATTCCAGGCCGGCGGGAGGGTCCGGCGCGGGCGCGGCGCCCCCGACCGGCCGGCCTGGACGGGACGAAGCCGGCCCGGTCGGGACGAAATCGGCCTGGACGGGACGAAGCCGGCCCGATCGGGGCGGCGACGGCCTGGATGGGTCGGAGTCGGCCCGCATGGGTCGGAGTCGGCCCGGATGGGACGGAATCGGCCCGGATGGGACGGAATCGGCCCGGATGGGACGGAGAGGAGGCTTGTCAGTCAATGA
>QGUP01000042.1 GCA_003242505.1 Bacillota bacterium | reverse complement strand
CCGGGCGCCCCCCCGCGCCGCCCCAGCGGCGCCCGGTCCCCCCAGGGCGGCCCCGGGGCCCGCGCCCCCCGTGGCCCGCCCCCCCCCCGGCCGGCCCAGGACTGCCACCACCCACCCCCGGCGGAGCCGGGGGTGAGGACGGAGCGGTGCTGCGGCCGAGGCCGCCTCCGTGCCCGCCGCCTCTCTGCTGCCAGCAGGGCCCGTGGTACGGGCATCGACCCCCGAAAGGAGTGGGACACCCGCTTCCGCCTCCTGCAGGACGGCGGCCGCCCCCGTTCCCTGCCGGAGGCCGGCAGCCGCCTCCGTTCCCTGCCGAAGGCCGGCCTCCGCCGCGGACCGCAGCACCAGGCGGCTGCCGTCCCAGAGCCCGGCCCCGGCCAGGGTCTCCCCGGGCTCGAGGGGCCGGCCCGAAGGGGCCACCTCCAGCCGGTACGCCCCCGGATCCTCCCCTTCCCCTGGGGACATCAGGGCTGCGGCGATGGCAGCCGCCAGCCGCTCCGCCGGCAGGTCCGCGGGGACCTCCAGATCCCGGGCAGGTCCGCCTCTCCCCAGTTCCACGGTGACCAGCACCCGGCGCATGGGCCCCTGCCCTCCGGTCACGGCTGGCGATGCCAGCCCTGGGAGGTGATGATCGACCAGAGCTTGTTGGCGTACTCGGGATCCGTGGCGTAACCGGCCTGGTGGATCCGGTCCACCCAACACCGGAGGTCGCTGCCGCACTGCCGGGCGGCGGCGTACCGCTCGCCGTTGAGAAGCCGGGCGTGGTCCTCAATGGCCTCCGTCACCGAATGGTAGGCCCGGAACTCCGCCAGCACCTGAACCTTCTTGCCGTTCACGTACTCCCAGGTCCAGGCCCGGACCGACCCGGCCGGGCCCTGGCCCTTGATGCCGAAAAGGTTGTAGCTCTGCCGGCCGGTCTCGACGTCGGCGGGGAACTTGCCGCCCCAACCGGACTCCAGGGCCCACTGGGCGGCCTGGACCTGCCACGGGATCCCCATGGTTTGCTGGGACTGCCGGAAGAAGGGCTCCAGCATCGCAAACCGCTCTTGCCGGGAGGCCTTGAAGTAGGCGTCCACATCAAAGGGCGGGTACCGGCGCCGGTACTCCTCCTCGTACTGGGCGTTGATGGCCCGGTTCTGCTCGTCGGTCACCACCGCCCCCTGGGACCGGAGATAGTCAGCCTTGGCCTGGAGGGCCGCCATCCGGGCGGTATCCCCCTGGAGGCGGGCCTGCCACCAGGCGTGCTTGACCCCGATGAGGGCGGCGGTGAGGATAGCCGCCTGTTCCGCCGGCTCCGGCTCCGTGGCCCCCTGGGCCCGGAGTTCGTTCGCCCGCCGGTGGGCGGCCGCCATGCCCTCGGCGTCGTCGGCCATCCAGGCCTTCCACCAGTCTTGCTTGGCCTGGATCAGCTCCCACCGGAGCTGGTAATGGGCCGACACCTCCTGGTTCATCGCATCGGTCTCCACGGCGCCGAGGGCCCGAAGGTGGTTGGCCCGGGCGTGGGCTGCCGCCATCCCGGCCTCGTCCCCCCGGAGCCGGGCCTGCCACCAGTCGTGTTTGGCCTGGATCAGTTCCGCCTGCAGGTGGCTCTGGTGGGCCCCGGCCACCTGGCCGATTCCCGCGGCTCCTTCCTGGTCGGCCCGGGCGAACTGCTCCGCTTTCCGGAACAGGTACCCGGCCAGGGTCTCGGCGCCGGCAGCCAGGGCCTCCCCCCGCTGCCGGGCCTCCTTCACCAGTCCCTCGACCTGGGCCTCGTGCCGGGATTCCCAGTCGAGGCTGGCGTAGGCTCCGCCAAAACGTTCCACCACCGCCCGGAGGCCGCCGGCGGCCTGCTGCATCTGCCCGCCGACCCCTTCCAGCGCCTCCGGGTCCACCCGAATGACCGTCACCTGCTACCCTCCTCCGCAACGAGGTCGCCCCCACCACACCGCCACCGCTCCGTCACCGCGCCGCTTGCTGCGGCTCGGGCCCGGGACAGCACCCGGATTCCCACCGGCGGACCAGCGCCTCCACCCACCCCCCGAGGGGCGGGTCCCCGACCTGAGCGGTGGCGACCTTTACCTTCCGGAACCGGCTCCGACGGACGTAGTACCCGAGGCCCGGAGGGAGGAGCCGGCCCGCCTCGGCCGGGGGCAGCCGCAGGTTGAACGGCGCGAGGTCGCTGTGCTCGGTGCTGCCCAGGGCAAAGCCGGTCTGGAGTTCCCGGACCGCCTTCCCCAGCCCGTCGTATCCTTGCTGAAAAGCCGTGCTGGAGCCGGCGAGCAGGAAGTGGAGCCCCGCTCCCCGCTCCCGGCGCAGGAGTTGCTCCCACCGGTCCCGGGTCGCCGGCGAGATGGCGTCCCGGCAGACCTGGAAGTCGTCCACCGCCACCACCACCAGCGGCTGCACAGCCGGCTGCACAGCCCCTGGGCCCAGGGCGGCCGGGCTTGCCGGCGGGACCCCTCCTCGCCGCCGCTCCTGGACCAGGTCCGCCAGGGTCTGGAGAGCAGCGTCCAGTTCCTCTGCCGTGGCAACCGCTTCCCGGACATGGGGCAGGGCCTGTAGGGCCTCGAGGCTCCCCTCGCCCAGGTCCACCAGCCAGAGGTGCAGCCAGTCCGGCGGGAGCCGGTGGGCCAGGGCCACCACCCAGGCCTGCAGGAGCGAGGTCTTGCCGCTTTCCGGCGGCCCGGAGATGCAGAAGTGCGGTCCTTCCCGCAGGTCCACCCGGAAGGGCTCCAGGCTGTCGACCTCCAGCCCCAGGGGCACCGCCGTCTCCAACTCCGGCTCCCCCGACCACTCCGGCTCGAGGGGCAGCACCTCGCTGAGGGGAATGACCTCCGGCAGGGTCCGGACCGGCCGGGGCCTGGGGCCCTGCCAGGCCCGGTCCAGGGTCTGGAAGAGGGCTTTCATCCTCTCCGCCCGCTCCCAGTCTGTGCTCCCCTCCACCGGCAGCGCGGTCTGGAACTCCAGGGGCGGCTTGCCTTTCACCAGCCCTCGCCCCGGTACCGGCGCCGGTTCCAGACCGTCGGTCCGCCCCACGGCCCCGGCGTACTCCATCCGGTCCGCCAGCCGCAGGGTCACCGCCTGGGTGATGTTGTTGCCGATCCGGGACCGGAGGACTGACGGGGTGTGGGCCGTCACCACCAGGTGCAGGCCGAGGCTGGCCCCCTCCCGGGCGATGACCGCCAGCCGCTCCTCTCCCTCGGGGTAGTTGCTGGCCAGGGCCGGCAGGTCGTCCACCACCAGCAGGATGGCCGGCAGTTCGCCTCCTGCCTGCCGGTAAGCCGCCAGGGTGCCCGCCCCGGCCTCGGCCAGCCGGGCCTTCCGGGCCTCCATCTCCCCCAGGAGGAGGCGAAAGAGCCGCTCCAGCCGCTCGGTCTCGTCGCCCCGGACCACAGCGCCCACGTGGGGCAGGCCCCTCAGGAGGGAGAGGCCCCGGCCGCTGGCGTCCAGGAGGTAGACCTGCAGCTCTCCGGGGGAGTGGTCCAGGGCGAGGGACGTGACCAGAGTCTGAAGGAAGGTGGTCTTCCCCATCCCCGGCGCCCCGAAGACCGCCAGATGACCCTCCCGCCCCAGGGGGATCCGCAGGGGCCCCTGCCGCTGCTCCTCCGGCCAGTCCATCAGCCCCACCACCGGCTCGAGCCACCGCCCGGCCGGGGTCCAGCCCTGGCCGTCCCAGCCCCCTTCCCGGGGGCCCAGCCGGTCCAGGGGGACCGCTTCCGGCAGCGGCGGCAGCCACGGCCCCGGCAGAGGGGCGATCCCCGCCGCCCGGGCGGCCGCGGCCAGGTGCGCCACCAGGGCCTGCAGCTGGGTCTCGCCGCTTTCCGGCGCCGGCGCCTCCCGCGCCGCCGGCCACAGGGGCACCCGGGTGCCGTCCAGGGCCACCTCGGCAATGGTCAGGGCCGCTTCCGGCTCTCCGTCGCCCGCCTCCGGGCGGTAGGGGGCGCCGGCCCAGCCGGACTGGAAAAGCTCGAAGCGCTCGTTGTTCCCAACCTGGAAGTAGGCCCGGCCCGAGCCGGTGATCGTGGCGGCCAGGGGGCTCTTCAGGACCTCCTGGCTGTCCTGGGGGCGCTCCACCCGGAGGCAGATCCGGAAGCGGGTGTTGCTCCAGATTTGCTCGTCCACCACCCCCGCGGGCTTCTGGGTCGCCAGGATCAGGTGGACCCCGAGGCTCCGGCCCACCCGGACGGCGCTCACCAGTTCCCGCATGAACTCCGGTTGCTCCGCCTTCAGTTCCGCAAACTCGTCCACCAGGATCACCAGGTGAGGCAGGGGCGGCAGCGGCCGGCCCTCCCGTCGGGCCCGGATGTACTTGTCGATGTGATCGACCCCGGCCTCCGCCAGGAGCCGCTGCCGGCGGCGGAGTTCCGCCTTGAGGGCCGCCAGGGCCCGGCGGGCGAGGCCCCCATCCAGGTTGGTGAGGGTGCCCACCACGTGGGGCAGGTCCCGGAAAGCCCCGGCCATCCCGCCGCCCTTGTAGTCCACCATGACGAAGGCCAGGTCGTGGGGGTGGAAGTGCACCGCCAGGGAGGCCACCAGGGTCTGGAGCAGTTCGCTCTTCCCGGATCCCGTCGCCCCGGCCACCAGGCCGTGGGGGCCGTAGCCGCGCTCGTGGAGGTCCAGGACCAGCAGTTCACCGCCGGCCCGGCGGCCGATGGGCACCGCCAGGGAGCGGTGGGGAGTGGCCGATCGCCACCGGGCCAGGACGTCCAGTTCCTCCACCCGGCGGAGGTCGAGAACATCCAGGAGGGTAACCCGATCCGGAATCTCCGCCGCCGCAGCCATCCGGTGGGGGCGGAGCGGGGCCAGGGCCCGGGCCAGCCGCTCGGCGGCCTCCCGGCTGGCCTCATCCGGGGCGAAGGGGATCTGCCCGGGGGACGGGGCGGTGAGGATCAGGTTGCCGGCGCCGGGGCCGACCTCCGCAATCCCCCGGCACTCCTTGGGCAGCAGTTCCCGGCGTTCGGCCAGGAAAATGGTGTGGGCGCCCAGGGCCGGCCCCTCCCGGAGCAGGAGGGGCAGGATGGGATCGCCCTCGGCCAGCCGGGGGTCGGCCAGGAGGAAGACGAAGAGGGGCAAGGGAGTGTCCCTGGGGCTGCTGCCGGGCTGCCCCACGGCTTCCAGCCGCCGGCGGGCGAGGAGGTCGTACAGGCCCGAGAGGATGGGCTCAGCCCCGTCGGGGTCCATGGCCAGGTACCGCTGCCGGCGGTCGGGGCTCCAGACGTGGGGCAACCACCGGAGCCAGAGCCACTCCTCCGCCTCCGCGGCCGGGAAGAGGACCACAAGCTGCATCTCGTCGGGCCCATGGTGGGTAGCGATCTGCATCGCCAGGGCTCTGGCGGCCTTCACGACTTCCGGCCGGGGGCCGACGATTCCCGCCACCCCCAGTTCCCGGAGGGGCAGGCAGATCGGTGCGCCGGTGACCCGGGCAAACTCGGCCGCCAGTTCCTGGGCCTGCCGGAGGAGAGGATCCGGGTCGGCGGTAGGGTCCGACCGGGGAGGCTTTACCGTAACGGCGAAGGGAACCTCCCCCACCCCCAGCCGCAGGGAGAGGCAGTCAGCATCCTGGGACGACCGCTCCCAGAGCCGGGGATCCCGGCGTTCTGCCCGAGCCAGGCACTCCCCGGGGGTCGGGTTCATCTCCCTGAGGGCGTGCTGCTGCTGGACCCGCTGTCGCTCCAGTTCTTGGCGGCATTCCT
Source organism: Bacillota bacterium (assembly GCA_003242505.1). Taxonomy (GTDB): domain Bacteria; phylum Bacillota; class Sulfobacillia; order Symbiobacteriales; family ZC4RG38; genus ZC4RG38. Next base: position 4,154 of record QGUP01000042.1, on the reverse strand, counting down.
GAAGAAGGGCAAGGTAGCGCTGCTCCCGAGCGATCAGCGCCTGCTGGTGCCGATGTTTCTGGTAGAAGTAGGTGCCGACCTGGACCAGGGCCGCGATGGCCATCATGGGTAAGGAATAGAGCGCGTACGGCGCGGACTGGCCCGTGTGCCGGCGGATGAGGGCCGAGACAAGTAGGGTACCCAGAAGCCCGGGGAGCAGGTAGAGGAGGATCGATGCCAGTGAGAGGTGGAAGGCCGGCGGCCGGCTGGGCGGGCCGGGAATCTCCACTTCCCCCTGAGGCAGCTCCGGATGGAGCCGGGGGGAACGGTAGAAGACAGGCGGACCGCTGGTTTCCATCCTCTGCCTCCCACCAGGGCACTGTAACTGCCAGGTAACAGGCCACAGAGCGTCATGGGAGCAGGGGCAGGGCAGCGGGTGGCCTGCCGCCCTGCCCCGAGGAGGAAGGGCCGACCTTTCTCCTTACGCGGGCCGGTCCGCCTCCTCGAACCGCTGGGCAATGGCCATCAGCTGCTGGTGGATCTGGTCCAGGACCGCGACGAAGTGGATCATCTCCTGCCGCCACTGCTCAAAGTCCTGATAGAACTTCTCGCTGCTGAGGCCGTCCCAGTTGTTATCCAGGTTTCGGACCGCCGTGGAGAGGGTCTGGACCATGGCGTTGCTCTCCTCGCTGCTCTTCCGGAACTGAGCCGCCACTGCCCGCAGTTCCTCGGGGTTTACCTGGATCCTTGCCATCGGAACGCCTCCTTCTCTGCCCCTGGGGGCTGGTGTAGGTTCATCCGGGGTGCCGCCCCGGAAAGGAGAGATCCGTGTCGAGCCGGTGCTGCCACGGCGCCGGAGCCCGACAGCAGCCCCAAACACCACGACGGAGCCGTCCTGCACGCATGATGCGTACAGGCTTCCCCTCATCTGCCAAGATCTTCTAGGCACATATTATATTGCCAACCAGCGCGCCGTCAAGACCTTGCTTTGCTACCTGAAATAGACAAAGATTATCAGATTCGACTTGCCAAAAAATAAATCGCCGGCCACCCGGCGCACAGGGCTGGTTGGCCGGCAGGAACGCCCGGTCACGCCTCCGCAGAGGCACCGGATAGAACCGGAATACGCCGCCTCCGGTTAGCTTCGCCGCCGGACCAGGATGCGGAAGGGGAGTCGCATCACCAGGCCGCCCCGGGAGGCCTCCACCAGCCCCCGGTACTCGCCGTCCGGAAGGCGGATGCCGTCCACCTGCAGGGTGAGGTCCACCACCTCCTCCCCGCCGGTGGCCAGAAGAAACCCTCGGCGGCTGAGGGAAGCCCGGAGCCCTGGCCTCCAGGTGAGCCACCGGACCCCCATCCGGCAGGGACTGGTGGCCCCGCCCAGGTCGAGCACCCGGAGGCGCCAGGTCCGAACGACCCGTTCTCCCTGGTGCTCCATCACCCCGAGGTGATGGGCTACGGACGGCGGGGAGTCTGCCAGGGTGACCACGTGCCGGGTTAGGGCGGCCCGGCCGAGGTCCGGCACCCCCGGGCCCTGGCCCCGGGCCCCGTGGGACCGGGCGGCGTACCGGGCGGAGCCCGTCAGCACCGCCTGGAGGGTGAGAACGTTCTGGTCCGGGTGGTACTGCCGGAGCAGCGCCCAGGCGCCGGCCACCTGGGCAGGGGTGAGCAGGGTCCCGCCGGGGGTGCCGCAGACCGCTACCCCCGCCCGGAGTGCGTTGGCGACCGCGGCGGCCTCCGGGCTGTCGGGATCCCCGGCGGCATCGCCCAGGGGAAGATGGACCACCTGAGCCCCGGACCGGACCGCGTCCTCGAGGGCCCCAACAATGCTGCCCACAGTGCCGAAGCCAGCGGTGTCCAGAACCTGGTAGCGGAGGACCAGGACCCCGGGCAGGTCGACCGGTGGCCCGCCGGCGTCGAGGGTCGCGACCACCACCCCCTCCCCCCGGGCGGGAGTGTCCCGGCGGTACACGAGGCGCCGGACCCCCGGACCGGAGAGCGGGATGGCACTGGTTCCAGGCTGGAGGTAGGCCCGGGGCCGGTCCAGGGTGATGGTTCGGACCCCTTCCAGCCGAGCCAGCTCCCGAATCACGATCCCGGGCACCTGGAGCCCGATGCCATTGAAGAGGTCGACAAATTCCTGCCCGACCCCAAGGCCTCCGGGGGCGGAGCCGCCGGACGCCCCGGCCAGGGAGCCGGCCTTCGGGAGCGCCCGCCCCATCTGCTGCAACTTCCTGAGCAGGTTGTAGTGGGATTCGTGCAGAGCGCGGGCGTAGGTGGCCACCTCCCCGGGGCCCGCCTGGGGGTGTTCGGCCCGGAAGACCGCAACAGGTGGATCCTGGAACTCCACCAGCACCGGCACCGGCTGCTCCGAGGCAAGTTCCGCCGCGGTAAAATGCCGGAGCAGGGCCGGGCTGCCACCGGTCGTCCCTGGCAAGGGTACCCCTCCCGTTCGCGCACCGCTGGATGTTGAGACCAAGGTAACATCGCCGGAGGCTGATTTTCAATTTTCTGGCAGATAGAAAGGGACCGGTTCCGGCAGCGGTCCCGGCCCCCCGGCCGCCGGCGAGCCCCCGGACCACCGGCAGGAGCCTCAAAGTCGGGGATCTCACCACCTACACGACCACAGGGGTTATGGTCGATGGGTGGATGCTGGAGAATGGTCAGCGCGTCTCGTGCGCTGGATTTGACGCCTGTGAGGAGGGTCGCCGCCACACGAATGTCACCTGGTCCTGCTTCATCAACATGATGGGGATACCAACATGGTTGCTTGGGGCAGTCGCCGCGGTTTGCTCAGCCGAAAATCGGTAGCGAGGTGGTGACGATGCGAATCTTTGATGCCGACATGGTCATGCTCGGCATGGCCCTGGGGATGTACTGGCTCCGGACCCTGACAGCGATGCGCAGCGCCTTCATCGCTGCAGCTCTCCTCGCCGTGGCCGCCCTCCTGCTGACTGCACTGCTGCCGGAAGGCTGGTTCCGTTTTTTCACCAGTATTGCTCAGGCCCCTACGATCGGGCTAACCGTTGCACATGCTCCAGCCCTGCGCTACAAATCATGAGACCCGGCACAAAGAGACCGGCCCGCCATGGGGACAGGGGTTTCCCAGGCGGGCCGGTCTTCCGCTCGGGAGCGTCGCCACGGCGAGCGTCTCCCGGCCGATGCGCACCCGAACCTCGACGTCAAGGGGACGTTCCGGCTCCCGTGCCCGCCCGTTCTGCCCGGGCTGCACGGTCAGCGGGATGGCCCCCACCGGCATCGATTTGGCGATAGAGCCGGGGCCGCCCTTGTTATCCGGCACGTTGAACGAACCGGCCCTTCCGGGTACCCCCTTCCCGTCGCCCCGGGGCTTTTGGGGTTCTCACTGGGGGTTCTCAGCGGGTGGCGGCCCTTTCCCCGGACACGGCTCCCCCGGGCCGGGCCGACGCCGGGATGATCAGTTCCCGAATCCGATAGGCGGTGACGCTCACCCCCCGGCCCCGGCGCTCCACCCGGCCGAAGACCGCCAGGGGCGGCCGGGGCTCCTGGAAGATCAGGTGGCCGTACCGGAGGTAGACGTCTTCGAAGACCGTCACGTCGATGAGCCCGGTCTCATCCTCCAGGCTGAAGAAGACCACCACCCGGCCGCTGCGGGTGGGCGGCCGGTGGGGTCGGATGACCAGCCCCGCCACCCGCACCGGGGCGCCGGCCTCCAGCCCCTTCACCTCCTTCGCGGTGAAGTACCCCTGCTCCCGGAGGTAGTCCCGGACGAAGGCCATGGCGTGCTGGCCTACCATGATCCCCAGCACCTGGTACTCCCGCAGGAACCGCTCCCAGGGGTCAAAGTCCGGCACCCCGCCGGCAGGCGGCGCCCCATCGGCTGGTAGCACCCCGTCGGCCAGCGGCGCCCCGGCAGCCGGCGGTACCCCAGCACCCGGCGGCGCCCCTGCGGGCACTCCAGCAGCCGATGGTGCCCCAGCGGGTACCCCTGCGGCCGGCGGCGCCCCGCCCTCCACTGGCAGGGCGAGCCCCGGCGCCGCCCGGGCCCGGGCGGCCGCCAGGGCCATCGGCACCTGCCACAGGAGCGCCCGGCGGTTGGGGCAGAGGCTGTCCAGGGCCCCGCCTTTATACCCATCTGCGCGGCCCCACCACAAAGGGGGGGGGCACCACGGTGTGGCAGGTTGATCTACAAAAAA
>QGUP01000041.1 GCA_003242505.1 Bacillota bacterium | reverse complement strand
GGTGACCCGGCCCCCGAGGCCCGTCCCCCGGATCTGGCTCAGGTCGATCCCGTGCTCCTGGGAGAGGCGCATCACCGCCGGGGAGTACCGGACCCGGCCGGCGCCCGCGGCCTGGGCTGCCGGCCCACCCCCGGGGCCGAGGTCGCCGTTGGCCGCCAGGGCCCTCACCGCCGCCGGAGTCGCCGCTCCGGCGCCAACGCCGCCAACCGCCGCCTGGGTCGCCGACCCGGAGGCGATACCGCCTGCCGCCGCCTGGGTCGCCGACCCGGAGGCGATACCGCCTGCCGCCGCTCCGGCGCCGGCCCCAGCCGCCGTCCCGGCAGCAGGCTCCTCCCCGGCCACCGCCATCCGGGCGATGAGGGTCCCTACCGGCACCGTCGCGCCCTCCGGCACCTCCAGGCTCTCGATGACGCCGTCGGTGGGAGCCGGGATCTCCGCGGTCACCTTGTCGGTGATCACCTCGGCGATGGGCTGGTACCGGCTCACCCGGTCCCCGGGCCGGACCAGCCACCGGGCGATGGTTCCTTCCGTGACGCTCTCCCCGAGCTGGGGCATTCTGATCTCCAAGGCGAGACCCCTCCCGTCCGCGGCGTTAAAAGGCCGCGAGTTCCCGCATCTTCGCGGCGACCTTCTCCGGGCTGAGCATGTACCACTTCTCCAGGGGCGGCGAGTAAGGCATGGCCGGCACCTCGGGGCCGCAGAGCCGCAGGATGGGGGCGTCGAGTTCGAAGAGCACCTTCTCGGCGATCAGCGCCGCCACCTCGGCGCCGATGCCCATGAAGGCGTTGTCCTCGTGGACGATCAGCACCTTGCCGGTCCGGGCCGCGGCGTTCAGGATGGTCTCCTCGTCGAGGGGCCGCAGCGACCGGAGGTCCACCACCATGGCGTCGATCCCCTCGGCCGCCACCATCTGGGCCGCCTCCAGGCAGAAGTGCAGGGCCTTGCCGTAGGAGAAGACGGTGATGTCCCGGCCGTCGCGCTTGACGTCCGCCTTGCCGATGGGGATGACGTAATCCCCCTCGGGCACCTCCCCCTTCACCGCCCGGTAGAGCCCCTTGTGCTCGAAGAAGAGCACCGGGTCGTCGTCCCGGATCGCGGCCCGCAGGAGCCCGGCCACGTCCCCGGGGGTGCTGGGGGCGACGATCTTCAGCCCCGGGGAGTGGGCAAAGTGAGCCTCGACGCTCTGGCTATGGTAGAGGCCGCCGTGGACGCCGCCGCCGTAAGGGGCTCGGATCACCATGGGGACGAACCAGGTGCCGTAGGAGCGGTACCGGAACCGGGCCGCCTCGGAGATGATCTGGTTCATCGCCGGCCAGATGAAGTCCGCGAACTGAATCTCGCAGACGGGCCGCATGCCGTAGAGGGCGGCGCCGATCCCCACCCCGACGATGGCCGACTCCGTGAGGGGGGTGTCGATCACCCGCTCCTCCCCGAACTCGTCGATCAGCCCCTGGGTGGCCCGGAAGACCCCGCCCCGCTTCCCCACGTCCTCCCCCATGATGAAGACGTTCGGGTCCCGGCGCATCTCCGACCGGAGGGTCTCCCGCACCGCCTCGATATACTGCATCACCGGCATCGGCGATCAGGCCTCCTTGTAGACGTGGCGCATGGCCGTCTCCACCGGTTCGTAGGGCTGGGCCTCGGCGTACTCCTGTGCCTCGTCGATCTCCCGGCGGATCTCCACCTCCAGGGCCTGCTCCCGCTCCTCGTCCAGGAGCCCCACCTCGTAGAGGTACGCCCGGGTCCGGGTGATGGGGTCCCGCTGCCGGGCCCGCTCGATCTCCTCCCGGGGCCGGTAGGTCCGGTCGTCGTCGTCGGAGGAGTGGGGAGTGAGCCGGACGCACTTGGACTCGATGAGGGTCGGCCCCTCGCCCCGCCGGGCCCGGTCCACCGCCTCTCGGAAGGCGGCGTAGACCGCGAGGACGTCGCTGCCGTCCACCACCACCCCGGGCATGCCGTACCCCGGGGCCCGGTCGGCCACGTTTTCACAGGCGAGCTGCTTTTTCAGGGGAACGGAGATCGCGTACTCGTTGTTCTGCACGTGGATGATGCAGGGCAGCTTGTGCACCCCGGCAAAGTTGAGCCCCTCGTGGAAGTCGCCCTGGTTGGAGGAGCCCTCCCCCAGGGAGGTCATGACCACGATGTCGTGCCCCTTCATCTTGGCGGCCAGAGCCACCCCCACCGCGTGGAGCACCTGAGTGGCCACCGGCGACGAGCCGCTGATGATGTTCCACCGCCGGTGCCCCCAGTGGTGGGCCATCTGCCGGCCGTTGGAGGAGGGGTCCCCCTGCTTGGCGAAGGCCGCCAGGAAGACCTCCCGGGGGGTCATGCCCATTACCAGGACCTTCCCCAGGTCCCGGTAGTAGGGGGCCAGCCAGTCCTTGCCCCGGACGAGGGCGTAGGCGGCCCCCACCTGGGCCCCTTCCTGCCCCTGGGCGGAGATGACGAAGGGGATCTTGCCGCTCCGCTGCAGGAGCCACAGCCGCTCGTCGATCCGCCGGGTGAGGAGCATGTAGCGGTAAATCTCCAGCATCTGCTCGTCGCTCAGCCCCAGTTCCTGGTGCCGGTTGCGGGTCTGGGTCGCCACGGCACTCCCTCCCTTGGGTTACCGATGGGGTTACCGATGGGCTTACCGATGCTGCCAGCCGTGGGCGCTGGCTTGTGCCCACAGCGAGTGCTTGCAGTTGAACGGCCCGCCGATCCGCCGGTCAGAGGTGGATCGCCCGCCCCTCCACCGCCAGGGCCGCCTCGCCGAGGATCTCGCTCAGGGTGGGGTGAGGCCAGACCGCCATCGAGACCTCCCAGGGGGTGGCCTCGAGCAGCCGGGCGAGGCCGGCCGCGCCGATGAGATCCGTCGCCCCGGGGCCGATGAGGTGGACCCCCAGCAGGTCGCCGGTGCGGGCGTCGGCCACCACCTTGGCAAAGCCGTCGGCCTCCCCGTGGACCAGGGCCTTGCCGATGGCCCGAAAGGGGAAGCGGCCCACCTTCACCTCGTATCCCCGCTCCCGGGCCTGGGCCTCGGTGAGCCCCACCGAGGCCACCTCCGGCCGGGTGTAGGTGCACCGGGGGATCTCCTCCCGGGGCACCGGGTGGGGCTTCAGCCCCGCCATGGTCTCCACCGCGACGATCCCCTGGCGGGCGGCCACGTGGGCGAGACCCCCACCCACCACGTCGCCGATGGCATAGATCCCCGGCTGGCCGGTGCGGCCGAACTCGTCCACCACGATATAGCCCCGGTCCGTCCGGATCCCGGGGAAGTTGTCGAGGCCGATCCCCCCGGAGTTGGGTTCCCGGCCCACGGCGATGAGGAGCATCTCCGCCTCTGCCACCTGCTCCTCGGCCCCGGCCTCGTACCGGACCCGGACCCCGGCCTCCCCGGTCTCCACCGCCTCGGGCCGCACCCGGGCGCCGGTGGCGATCCGCACCCCCCGCCGGGTGAGGAGCCGGTGGAGCTCTGCCGCGACCTCCTCGTCCTCCTGGGGCAGGATCCGGGGCAGGAGCTCCAGGACCGTCACCTCGACCCCCAGGTCGCTGTAGAGGGAGGCCCACTCCATGCCGATGGCGCCGCCGCCCAGGATGATGACGCTCCGGGGCAGGGCCGGGTGGGAGAGGGCCTCGTCGGTGGTGAAGACCCGCTGCCCGTCGACGGGGATCCCCAGGGTCCGGGGCCGGCTGCCGGTGGCGATGAGGATGTGGGTCGCCTCGAGCTTCTCCAGGCCGTCGCTGGTCTCGACCGCGATCCACCCGTTGGGGGCAAAGATCGAGGGCGGCATCAGGGTTCCCGTCCCCTGAACCACGGTGATGCCGTGCTTCTTGAGAAGCCCCTGCACCCCCTTATGCAGGGCGGCGACGATCCGGTCCTTCCGGGCCAGGGCCCCGGGCCAGTCCACCCCCACCTCCCCGGCGGTGAGGCCGTACTCAGAGGCGTGGCGGAGGGTGTGGTAGACCTCTGCGGTGCGCAGCAGCGCCTTGGAGGGGATGCAGCCCCGGTGGAGGCACGTGCCCCCCAGCCGGTCCCGCTCCACCACCGCCACTTTCATCCCCAGCTGGGCCGCCCGGATCGCGGCCACGTAACCCCCGGTGCCGCCGCCCAGTACCAGCAGGTCGTACTCGGACATCGATGTCTTGCCGCCTCCTCTGGGGCCGAATGGCTCCTCTGGGGTCGAATCCAGCCGTGGGGTGAGTAGGGCCGCCTCGCCCCCACACCGCCGCAGGCCCGCCCCCCGGGCCACGGGTCGCCGGCGCCGTTTGGATTCAATATACTGATAATTGAGACTACTGTGCTCCCGCCGAAGGCGTGGAGCACCCGGTGCTCCCTGGTCGTTCCATGCCCCCCGCCGCCTCATGCCCCGCAGGGGGGATTAAGCAAGTTCCGTGCCGGCCAGGGGCTGCTGGCGAGCGACGAGGGCCGCGGCAGGCCGCCGCTCCGGGGCCGGCTTCGCCCTGCCCCTTCCCGATGCCGTCCTTCCCGGCATCGTCTTTGCAAAAGTATGCAGGTTCTCCGCACAAGTCTGCACGCCTCTTCATGCACGGAGAGGAAGAGAATTTGCAATAAATGAAATTACACTTCCCGCCACGGATTCCTGCTGCGCTCTCAGCCCACGGCGCAGGGAATCTTCGCCTCTTTCGGGTCGCACCGAAGGGACTGCCTCGGGCTCAGGCCCCTCACGGCCGCAGGCTGGGGCTGTCGCGGCAGAAAAGGCCCTGCCGGGTCGCGGGTCATTCCGATCGCTTGCGGGTGGCTTTGATCCGAAAGTAAAGGGTCATCGCCACGCCCAGGCCGATGGCGACGTTCAATGCCCACCGGAGGCCGTACTCCGTAAGAAGTCCTCGGACCCCTGCGAGCCCGATGACCACCGCAAGAGAGGTAATGAGGGCCAGCGTTAGTCCAGCAGCCGTGTTCAAGAAGACCCTGAGCCGGCTCACATGCTGTCACCGCCCGTGCACCTTGCGCAAGATTTGAACAACACTTTTGGCCCCTTCGGGCTACCGGCCCCGGGAACCGCCGTGCTGGCGATTGGCACAAGGGTACTGGACCGAAAGTGCCCTTGACCTCCCCTTCCGACCTCGTTATGATGCCTATTCGGATTGATAGTTCGGTCAACGGATAACCTTTGACCGAATGTTATTATGTCTTCTTTCATCGTCAAAACAGACCTACAACCGTGGCAGATGCCCCCACGCCGCTCCATCCGGGGAAGGTACCCGGAGGGCCCGGGGGCCGCGCCTGCCGGCGACCCCGGACCAGCCCCGTGGGGGCAAAACCTGGAGGAGGGCAGCATCCGTGCCAGCGCTGCGGCAACGACTGGGCCTGATCCTGGGACCTGCGCTCTTCCTGCTCGTCGCCCTGTTCGTTCAACCCCCGGGGATGTCGCCCCAGGCCGCCCTCACCCTGGCGGCCACCCTCTGGATTGCCACCTGGTGGGTCACCGAGCCCGTCCCCCTGGCGGTCACGTCCCTGCTGCCGATCATCCTGTTCCCCGCCCTGGGGCTGGCCAAGGTCGGCGAGGTGAGCGCCAGTTACGGCGACCCTGTGATCTTCCTTTTCCTAGGCGGTTTCCTCATCTCCATCGCCTTTGAGCGGTGGAACCTGCACCGGCGGATCGCGCTGGGCATCATCTCCGTCATCGGGACCAGCCCCAGCCGGTTGCTCCTCGGGTTCCTCTGTGCCACCGCCTTCATCTCCATGTGGATCTCCAACACCGCCACCGCCATGATGATGCTGCCCATCGCCATGGCGGTGATCCGCCAGGTGACCGACCTCACCGGCCGCCAGCCGGCCCCCGGCAGCGGCAAGGAAGCGTCCTCCCCGCCGGACGAGGCTGGGACCCGCACCTCGCCGCCGGGCCGGCCCGGCGGGGCGGAGCCTGTGCCGAAGACCAACTTCGGCGCCGCGCTGATGCTAAGCGTCGCCTGGGCATCGTCCATCGGCGGCGTGGCGACCCTCATCGGTACCCCGCCCAACGCGGTCTTCGCCGCAGTGGCCAGCAACACCCTGGGGGTCCAGGTGCGCTTCGTCCAGTGGATGCTGTACGGCGTGCCCCTGGCTGCGACGGTCCTGCTCCTCGCCTGGGCGCTGCTGCTGTGGCTCGTGCCGCCGGAGATCCGGGAGATCCCCGGAGGCCGGGAGGTCATCCGCGAGCAACTCGCGGCCCTGGGGCCGGTCCGCCCCCAGGAGCGGCTGGTGGCCCTGGTCTTTGCCCTGGTCTCCTTTGCCTGGATCGTGCGCCCCTGGCTGGTAAACCCCTTCCTGCCCCAGGTGGATGACGCGGTCATCGCCATCGCCGGCGCCTTCCTCCTCTTCCTCCTCCCCGCCGGCGGCGAGGAGCGGCGGCACCTCCTGGAGGCCGACGACCTCCGCAAGGTGCCCTGGGGCATTCTCCTCCTCTTCGGCGGCGGCCTCGCGCTGGCGGAGGTCTTCGAGTCCAGCGGCCTCTCCGAGTGGGTGGCCGGCCAGCTGGCTGCCCTGAGGGGCGTGGGTTTCGTGGGCGCGATCCTGGCGGTGGCGGCCCTGGTGACCTTCCTCACCGAGTTCACCTCCAACACCGCCATCGCGTCCCTCTTCCTGCCCCTCACCGCCTCCCTGGGGACGGGCCTGGGCATTCCGCCCCTGGCCCTGATGGCCACCGCCACCATCTCCTCCTCCCTGGGCTTCATGCTGCCGGCCGGAACCCCGCCCAACGCGATCGTCTACGGCAGCGGCTACCTGACCATCGGCCAGATGGTAAAGACCGGCTTCTGGCTCAACCTCGTCAGCATCCTGGTCACCACCCTCTTCTCCTCCTTCTGGCTGCCCCGGGTGTGGGGGCTCGGGTAAGGCTTCTCCCGGGAGGGCAAGGGGGTGCCGAGAGTGCAGGGGGGCGCCCGGCGCCCCCCTGGCCCATCTCTGGCCAATGCAATCGACCACATCTATGGAATTAAACAAAAACATCGATTACACCGATGGCTCCCCCCGTGGTAGGGTGTAGGTAGAAACCCACGGGGAGGAGCCACGGTGAAGCTGCGGATCGGGATCAACGGCTTTGGCCGCATCGGCCGGATGGTCTGCCGCCAGGCGGTGGAGCATCCGGACCTGGAAGTCGTGGCGATCAACGCCTCCTATCCCGCCGAAACCCTGGCCCACCTGCTCCGGTACGACACCGTCCACGGCCGGTTTGACCTGCCGGTGTCGGCAGAGGCCGACGCTCTGGTGGTAGGGGGCCACCGGATCCGGCTCGTGAGCGACCGGACCCCCGCCAACCTCCCCTGGCGGGACCTCGGGGTCGACCTGGTGGTGGAGGCCACCGGGAAGTTCCGGGGCGGCGAGGGGGCCCGGGGGCACCTGGTCGCCGGCGCCCGGAAGGTGATCATAACGGCCCCGGCCAAGGGGGAGGTCGACGCCACCCTGGTCTACGGGGTCAACCACGAGGCCTACGATCCGGAGCGACACCACCTGATCAGCGCCGCCTCCTGCACCACCACCGCCCTGGCGCCCCTGGCCAAGGTGCTCCACCGGGAGTTCGGCATCCTCGGGGGGCTCATGACCACTGTCCACGCCTACACCAACGATCAGAACCTGGTGGACAACCCCCACAAGGACCTCCGCCGGGCCCGGGCGGCCACCCTCTCCATCATCCCCACCACCACCGGCGCGGCCCAGGCGGTGGGGCTGGTGCTGCCTGAGCTCCAGGGGAAGCTCACCGGCTTTGCCCTCCGGGTACCCACCCCCGACGTCTCGGTGGTGGACCTGACGGTCCGCCTCGCCCGGCCCGCCACCACTGCCGAGGTCAACGCCGTCCTCCGGGCTGCGGCGGAGGGGGAGATGCGGGGGATCATCGGCTACAGCGAGGAGCCCCTGGTCTCTTCCGATTATATTGGCGACAGCCGGTCGTGCATCGTCGACGGGCTCTCCACCCTGGCCGGGCCCGAGGGGCTGGTCAAGGTGGTGGCCTGGTACGACAACGAGTGGGGGTACTCCGCCCGGGTGGTGGACCTCTGCGCCCACATCGCCCGGGTGGGGGTCGCCGGAGCCGTGGCCGCTGGATAGACCCGGGGCCCGAGGGGGCGGCAAACCCGGTAACCAGGAACCCGGTGACCAGCCTCCCTGTAGACCTGAGGCCCGGGCTGCCGGCCGGTCCCGTTGGCGGGGCCGCCGGCGAGGCCCGGGCCCTCTTCCTTTCTCAGTACCCCCGCTGCCGGTCCACCACGCCCACCAGGGGCTCGCCGGCCACGTACCGCCGGTAGTTGGCCATGAAGGCCGCCACCACGTCCTCGGGCAGGCTGACCCCCGCAACGTGGGGGGTGACGGTCACCCGGGGATGCCGCCAGAGGGGGCTCTCCGGCGGCAGGGGCTCGGTGGGGAAGACGTCCAGCACCGCGTGGCGCACCCGGCCGCTCTCCAGGGCCCGGAGGAGGGCGTCGTGGTCCAGGATCGCGCCCCGGCCGATGTTGACCAGGATCGCCCCGGAGGGGAGGGCGGAGAGGGCCTTCTCCCCGAAGAGCCCCTCGGTCTCCGGGGTGTGGGGGAGCACCAGGACCAGCACCTGGGCCTGGGCGCAGAAGGCCTCGATCTGGTCCGGGGTGTAGACCGCCTCCGCCAGGGGGTGGGGCTTCCCGCTCCGGCTGAGCCCCACCACCCGCATGCCGAAGGCCCGGCCCACCCGGGCGATCTCGGTGCCGATGGCCCCGAGGCCCGCCACCGCCAGGGTCCGCCCCCGGAGGGGTTCGGGGTTGTGCCGCTCCCACCGGGCCTCAGCCTGCTGCCGCCGGTAGGTCTCCAGGTGCTGCCCCAGGGCCAGCAGGTGGGCAAAGACGTACTCCGCCATCAGGGGGCCGAAGGGGCCGACCATGTGGGTCAGCACGACGCCCTCCGGCAGGGGGGCCCGGAGCCAGTGCTCCACCCCCGCCCACATGGACTGGATCCACCGGAGCCGGCGGGCGTGGGGCCACGCCTCGTCGGGCAACCGGCCCGCCAGCAGGATCTCCGCCTCCCCGATCTCTTCCACCGCTTCCCGGGCATCCCGGGCGATCCGGATCGGCCCCGGGTAACCCGCCGCCTCCAGAAGCCGCCGGTAGGTCTCGGCCTCCCGGGGGTGGTAAACCAACAGGCAGTGCATCCCGGACCCTCCGCTGTACGCAAATCGGGGAGGTGCAGGCTGGATGGCCGCACCTCCCCGTACACTCCCAGCGGCGACCCGCCCTGTGGCCGGTCACCCTTGCCGTTCCTGCGCGCTGTGGTGGCGGTGGAGGGACTCGAACCCCCGACGCAGCGGGTATGAGCCGCTTGCTCTACCACTGAGCTACACCGCCATCCAGGACCTTGCCTGGGACCGGCCGGGCCGCCCCCGCCGGCCGCTGGCAGCAAGTAATTGTATCACCCTCGACGATTCGGATCAACGGGGTCCGGCGGGCCCGGGCCGGCCGGGGGCGCCGCCGCCTCCCGGCCGGCCCCGACCAGGAACGCTCTGCTCGCCGAACCGTCGTCCAGCCCAACGACGGGCCGTCGCCGGCCCCGCCTGCTTCCTAGTTGGCGGCCTCGTCACCGGTCACACCGGATTCCGCCCTCGACATCGGGATCCGGGGGAAGAGCGGCGCGCCCCGGCGGATCGCCGTCCCCGGCGGCAGGCCGCCCCACCGGATGGCCTCCTCCCAGGGCTGGCTCCGCACCCCCGCCGGGTCCAGGCCCAGCTGGTCCCAGATCTTCTCCGGCGTCTCCACCAGGAAGGGCGTCAGGGCCACGGCGAGGATCCGCTGCGCCTCCGCCAGGTTGTAGAGCACGGTCGCCAGCCGGTCCGCCTGCGCCGGGTCCCGGGCCAGAGACCAGGGCGCCTGCTCGTCGATGTACTTGTTCGCCCGGGCCACCGCCTTCCACAGGGCGGCGAGGGCGTCGGAGATCTCCAGCCGGTCCA
>QGUP01000446.1 GCA_003242505.1 Bacillota bacterium | reverse complement strand
TCCTGGGCCCGGGCCTCGGCCTCATCCGCCGCGTCCAGCCACAGCTCCACCACCTTGCCCACCCGGACCTCCCGGACCCCCTCGTAGCCCAGGGTGCGGAGGGCCCGCTCCACTGCCGCCCCCTGGGGGTCCAGCACCCCGGGCCGGAGCGTCACCTTCACCTCAGCCCTGAAGGGCATGGCCGTCGCCTCCTTCTCCTGCCTCCGCGTCGATGCCGCCCTCCGGCCGGATCGCTCCGCTCCTTACTCCGCCAGCACCGCCTGCAGCCGCTCCAGCACCCCGGCGTACCGCCGGGCCGTCTCCGCCACCAGTTCCGGCGGCAGTTCCGGCGCCGGCGGCTCCTTGTTCCAGCCGCTTGCCTCAGCCCAGTCCCGGATGGGCTGCTTGTCCAGGCTGTCGATGGGCTCCCCCTCCCGGTACTGGTCCGCCGGCCAGTAGCGGGAGGAGTCGGGGGTGAACAGTTCATCGATCAAGATGAGTTGCCCGTCCACGAGGCCAAACTCGAACTTGGTGTCCGCCAGGATGATCCCCGCCCGAGCGGCCCGCTCCGCGGCAAAGGTGTAGAGCCGCAGGGAGATCTCCCGGATCGCCTCGGACAACTCCCGCCCGAAGCGGCCGACCATCTCCCCGAAGGTGATGTTCTCGTCGTGCCCCTGGTCCCGCTTCAGGGCCGGGGTGAAGATCGGCTCGGGGAGCCGGGCGTTCATTTTGAGCCCCGGAGGGAGCGGCACGCCGCAGACCGCCCCGGTCCGCTGGTACTCCTTCCAGCCCGACCCGGCCAGGTACCCCCGGACCACCGCCTCCACGTCCACCCGCCGGGCCTTTCGGACCACCATCGCCCGGCCGGCGAGGAGGGCCGCGTGCTCCGGCCGCAGCCCGATCCCTTCCAGGTCGGTGGTGATCAGGTGGTTGGGCGCCAGGTGCCGGGTCGCCCGGAACCAGAGGGCGCTGAGCTGGGTCAGCACCCGCCCCTTGCCGGGTATGCCCGTGGGAAAGACCACGTCGAAGGCGGAGAGCCGGTCCGTCGCCACCATCAGCAGCCGATCGCCCAGGTCAAAGACCTCCCGGACCTTGCCCCGGTGGACCAGGGGCAGCCCCAGGTCCGGGCAGGTGAGGAGCACGGGCTCGGCCACGGTCCATCCCTCCCGTTGCGCCACCCTTCCCTGGCCATCCTCCGGCGGCACATCCTCCGGCGGCACGTCCTCCCCGGCCGTCCTCCAGCGGCCGTCGCTCCGGCGGCGCCCTACGGCAGCGCCTCCGACAGCGCCAGGGCCACCAGCCCGCCCGTCAGGGCGGCCAGCACCGCCCGCTGCAGGTGCCCCCACCGCCGGGGCAGGAACAGGGCCAGCAGCACCGTCACCAGCAGCCCGGCCGCAGCGCCGATGATGAGGCCACGCATGAGCATCACTCCTTACGGAATCAGCCCGAGCCGCCGGAAGATGGTGTCCACGTGCCGGAGGTTATGCCGGTAGTCAAAGCAGGCGTCCAGTTCCTCCGGCGTCAGCCTTGCGGCGACCTCCGGATCCCGGGCGATCAGCTCCCGGAAGGGCACGGGGCCGCCCCAGGCCGCCATGGCATTCCGCTGCACCACCGCGTAGGCCTCCTCCCGGCCGAGCCCCTTCTCCACCAGGGCCAGAAGCACCCGGCCGCTGTAGATCAGCCCCCCGGTGGCGTCCATCACCCGGAGCATGTTCTCCGGGTAGACCTGCAGGTTCTCCACCAGCCACCGGGTCCGGTGGAGGAGGTAGTCCGCCAGGATGGTGCTGTCCGGCAGGATCACCCGCTCCACCGAGGAGTGGGAGATGTCCCGCTCGTGCCACAGGGCCATGTTCTCCAGGGCCGGAACGACGTTCCCCCGGAGCACCCGGGCGAGGCCCACAATCTGCTCGGCCCCCACCGGGTTCCGCTTGTGGGGCATGGCCGAGGAGCCCTTCTGCCCCTGGCTGAAGGGCTCCTCCACCTCCCGCCCCTCGGTCCGCTGCAGCAGCCGCACCTCCAGGGCGATCTTCTCCAGGGTGCCGGCCAGGATGGCCAGGGTGGTGATGAGTTCGGCGTGCCGGTCCCGCTGCAGCACCTGGGTGCTGATGGGCGCCGGCTCCAGGCCGAGCTTCCGGCAGACGTACTCCTCGACAAAGGGCTCGCTGTTGCCGAAGTTCCCCACGGCCCCGGAGAGCTTGCCCACCGCGATCTGCCGCCGGGCAAACTGGAGCCGCTCCAGGTTCCGCTGCATCTCCGCGTACCACAGGGCGAGCTTCAGCCCGAAGGTGGTGGGCTCCGCGTGGACCCCGTGGGTCCGGCCGATGCAGGGGGTGTCCTTGAACTCCACCGCCCGCCGGGCGAGGACCTCGGTGAGGGCCCGGGCCCCGTCGATAATGAGGTCCACCGCCTCGACCAGCAGCACCGCCTGGGCAGTGTCCACCACGTCGGTGGAGGTGAGGCCGTAGTGGATGTACCGGGCCTCGGGGCCCATCCGCTCCGCCAGGGCGGTGATGAAGGCGATCACGTCGTGGCGGGTGGGCTTTTCGGTCTCCTCCACCCCCCGCACAAACT
>QGUP01000445.1 GCA_003242505.1 Bacillota bacterium | reverse complement strand
GTCCATCGGCGACGCCCTGGGGCCGCTGGTCGGCAGCCTGCTCCTGGAACAGGGCCCCGCCCCGTTCCAGGTCCTGGGCACCCTGGAAGAGCCCGTCCACGCTGGCAACCTGGCAGAGGTCGTCGCCCGGCTGGAGGGGGAGTACCGGCGCCCCCTGGTGGTGGGGGTCGACGCCTGCCTGGGGCGGAGCGAGTCGGTGGGCTACGTCACCGTGGGCCGGGGCCCGGTGCGGCCGGGCGCGGGGGTCAACAAGTCCCTGCCCCCGGTGGGACAGGTAGCGGTGACCGGTGTGGTGAACGTGGGGGGGTTCATGGAGTACTTCGTGCTCCAGAACACCCGGCTCAACCTGGTGATGCGGATGGCCCGGGTAGTCGCGGCAGGCCTCCGGCAGGGGCTGACAGAACTGGCCGGGGAGCCCCGGGAGGCCGGCCCCTAGGCATCTTCTCCCCCGGACCGCACCGGGGCCCCGGGGGCGGCGACGAGCCGGACCGCGCCGGGGAGAACCCGGATCTGACCGGGCAGGGTGCCCAGGACCTCGCCGTCGGCCTGGACCGCCACCGGCCGGGCTGGCTCGAACTCCACCTGCCGGCAGCGGAAAAACTCCACCCGGGGGTGCCCCTTGTGGGCGCCCCTGTAGACTTTGGGCAGCAGGCGGAGGACCTCCAGGGCCGGAACGTCCCGGACGAGGCAGAGGTCCAGGAGGCCGTCGTCCACCCGGGCATCGGGCAGGATCCGCATGCCGCCGCCGAAGGCCCGGGAGAGGCCCGCCGCCGCCAGGAAGACAGGCCGGCTCAGGTCCTGGCCGTCCACCCGGATGGTCATGGGCACCGACCGGTACTGCCACAGGGTCTTGGCCAGGCCCAGGAGGTACGGCACCGTTCCCCCGAGGAACTTGGGAAAGCTGTTGACCGCCCGGGCCACCTCCGCGTCAAAGCCGGTGCCGGCCACGTTGAGGAAGTAGGTTCGCCTATGGCCCAGGACCACCTCGCCCACGTCGGTGGCCAGTTCCGGCCCTGTCATCGCGAAGCGGGCTGCCGCCAGGGGCTGCAAGGGAATCCCCGCCTCCCGGGCGTAGTCGTTGCCGGTGCCGGCGGGCACGATCCCCAGCGCGGCGGAGGTCCCCAGGATGCCGTTCAGCACCTCCAGGACGGTGCCATCGCCCCCCAGGGCCACCACCCGCCGGTATCCCCGCTCCGCTGCCCGGCGGGCCAGTTCCGTGGCCTGGCCGGGCCCGGTGGTGCAGGCAAAGTCCCACTCCCCTGTGCCCCGGAGGGCCTCCTGAATCTGCTGCCAGGCCCTCCCGGCCCGGCCCCGCCCCGCGGCCGGATTGACAACAAAAAAAGTCGCCACCTGCAGTCTGCCTCCCAGGAAGAAGGACAGGCCCCGCACCGGAACCCCCGGAACGGGACCTGCCGCCGGCGGTGCCGGCCCTCCGTCGCGAGGACTCTCGGGCGGTGCGACCCTCAGGCCTGGGGGCTCTCCGGGGCCGGCGTCCCGGTTCCGGCCGGCGTTCCGGCTCCGGCGGAGGCGCCTCCCCCGGCCGCCTGGATCCCGGCCTCGTGCATATGGCAGCGCCCTTCGAAGACCGCACCCTCGTGGATGACCAGGTGGGCGCACCGGATGTCCCCGCGCAGGACCGCCCCGGAGAGGAGCTCCAGGGTGCCCTCCACATCGACGTCTCCGTGGACCTCGCCGGCCACCGACATCCCCCGGGCCCGAACGTTGGCGATCACCCGCCCCTTGGGCCCGACCAGCAGGATCCCGTCGTGGTCAACCTGACCCTCGAGGGTCCCGTCGATCCGGACCACCCCGGTGGACTGGAGATCGCCCCGGATCACCGTGCCCTCGCCCAGCACCGTGTCAATCCGGCTGTACCGCAGAGTCTCCCCCGCGCGCTTCCGAAACATACCACCGCCACCTAATCCGTGTAGTCGAGGGGATTGACCCGCTGACCCCAGAGGTGCACCTCGTAGTGGACGTGGGGGCCGGTGCTTGCGCCGCTGCTGCCCACCCGGGCGATGACGTCGCCCCGCCGGACCCGGTCGCCCACCCGGACCAAGAGCCGCTGGTTGTGGGCGTACAGGGTCTGGAACCCGTAGCCGTGGTCGATCTTGACCGTCCAGCCGTAGCCGCCCTGGAGCCAGCCGGCGAAGACCACCACGCCGTCGGCGGTCGCCCGTACCGGGTCGCCGTAGTTTGCCGCGATGTCGATGCCGCCGTGCCAGTGGCGGCGCCCGCTGATGGGCGACCGGCGCCAGCCGTAGTCGCTGGTTATCTCGCCGGGAACCGGCAGGCCCCTGGGGCGGTGGGCCAGGTACTCCACGTGCTCGGCCAGGGCCTCTGCCGAGGCCTCGAGGCTGCCATAGCGCTCCTCGCTCTCATGTTTCAGCCGGGAGAGGTCCCGGAGCAGCTCCTCCGGCGCGCCCCGGCGGACCGGCACCCCCCGGCTCGGGTAAGCGGCCAGGATGCGCTGGGTGCGGTAGGCGTTGGCCTGGGCCAGGGCGGCCGGAGGCACCGGGGTCCCTTCCCCGGTGCTCCCGCCGACGCCCTGGGCC
>QGUP01000444.1 GCA_003242505.1 Bacillota bacterium | reverse complement strand
CGCGGTTCAAGAAGTTCCACCCGGGGCCCGGTTCTCCCCCGTCGGCCGGGGGTCCGCCCCGGGCGAGGGCCGGCGGTTCCGGGCCTCGGTCCGGCTGCGGGCGTCGGCCACCTGAGTCCCCGGGCAGCAGGGAGGGTAAGGGGATGGCAGGCTGGTTTTCCCCGGCCCCCGGGATGAAGGCCGGGGTTCTCCCGGAGGAGCACCTCTGGGCCATGGAAGCCACCGCCCTGGAGGTCCGGCGGCTCTGGTTCGGCGGCCGGGTGCAGCCCTTTTTCGGGGCCGCCCTCCTCCAGGAGCCGGGGACGGAACTGGTCGCCCTCCTCCGGGCCGGTCCGGCGGAGGCCCCCCGGCTGGTGGAGGAGGCCCGCCGGCGCCGGGCCCAGGTGCTGGTGACCCCTTTCAGCCAGCCCTGGGACCTGGCGACCCGCCTTCGCCGGGCCGGCTTTCACCCGGTGGCCAGGCAGGGGGCTTACGTCTACGGGCCCTCCCTTACTGAGCCGGGGCCGGCGGAGGGTGGGCCCCCGGCCGCGGCGCTCCGGCGCCGGGGGCTGGTCTCCTGGCCATCCGGGTGGCTCCGGCGGTGGCTCCGCCCCGCCGCACCCTCCGGGCCCCTCGCCATCTCCCCCATCCGTGCGGAAGAGCTGCCGGAATGGAACCGGGTCTGCTGGGAGGCCTTCGGCCCGCCGGGACTGCGGGAGGAGGCTTCCCTCTTCGAGAAGGAGCGGGCCTTCGCCAACATGGGCGGCCGGGCCCTCTGGTACCTGGCCCGGCTTGGGCAGGTACCGGTGGGCACCGCGATCCTCTACCTGGGCGAACAGGCGGCCCAGATCCTGGCCGTCGGCACCCGGCCCGGGTACCGGCGGCGGGGGGTGGCCACCGCCCTGGTCCGCCGGGCCATCGCGGACTTCCGGGCCCGGGGCCGGGGGGTGCTGTTCCTCGACACCTGGCCCGGAAGCGGGGCGGAACGGCTCTACCTCCGGCTGGGCTTTCAGCGGGCCTACATCCGGACGATGTATGCCCCGGGGTAAGAGGGAGGGTTCTTGGTGGCCGGCATGACGGGATTGACCGTCCAGAGCCTCTTGAAAATGAAACGGTTTGGCGACTACCGCCAGGGCACCCGCCCCCTTCAGTACCGCCGGGCCGACTGGATCCAGATGGCCCGGGGCAAGGAGCGGGCCCTGCGGCTCCTTGTAAAGTCCACCCTCGGCGTGCCCAGCGCCCACCACAGCGACCAGGACTACCCCATGTGGTGCTTTCAGTTCCCTGACGGCGGGGAACTGGTGGTGCTCATCGCCCGGGGAGGCGGCCAGGTGCAGCTGGTCGCCCGGAACGAGGAGGAGTCCCGGGACCTCAAGCAGGCGGTGGACTTCTTGCTGGAAGAGCTGGGCAGCAAGCTCCGCCAGCTTTGAAGGGCTGGCCAGCTTTGGGCACAGCCTTGAAAAAGGCTGACCCGGCGACCGGGAGGCGGCGTGCGTGCACTGGTGGGAAGAGACCGAGCGCCGGGCCCTGGCCACCCGGGGCCAGGCGGCCCTGGCCCTCACCTTCTGGCAGCGGCTCCGGGAGGCCGGCTGTCCGGCAGACCTCGCCCTGCTCCCCGCCCAGGGCCTCGCGGGGCTGTACATGGCCGGTGTGGACCTGATCCACTGGGTGGACGGGCTGCTGACCGCGGACGCCGAGACCCTGGCAGCCCAACTCCTGGCCCTCCGGGCCTGGGTCCGGGAGACGGCCTTCCGGATCCGGGAGTCCCACCGGCCCTTCCTGCTGCTCCTGGACGGCCTGCGGGTGGACCCGGCAGAACTCCCCCAGGAGCCGGAGCCGGACGACCTCCCCGGCGAGTGGCTCCCTCCGGAGGCGGCGCCCAAGTGGGAGGGGCGGTACCAGCAGCGCCATCTCCTGTACGAGCGGCTGGACATCCGCCTCGAGGCCCTGGGGATGGCCGGCCCGGTCCGTCGCCCCTTTGCCCACTCCCTGGCCACGGTCTACGAGGAGTTTGTGGTGCTCCTCCGGCGGCTTCAGCCCCTCACCGGCCCCCACGGCCGGCTCCGGCTGCGGGAGGCGGTGGCCCTCCTCACCGACGTCACCGCCGCCTTCCACCTGGACCTGGGCCCCCGGCACCTGGAGTCCCTGCGGGCCGAACCGGGCCGGCCGGCGATCCCGGGCCTCGGCACGTGGCTGGACCTGGCCCTGGCCTCCCTCACCCCGGGTGGCCTGCCGTCGGAGTGGCTTGCCGAGGAGACCGGGGCGGGCTAGCAGTTCGGCTCTAGACTAGAAAGTGTGGGTTCCACAGAAGGAAAAGGCGGTACGCGAGCCAAGGGATTGAGTAGCGACACCACATCCCGGAGGTGGCTCGCGACCGCCTATGAATCAGATTATCCGCAAACTCCTGAGCTTGCAATCCTGGATTCTCTACAAGCTGCAGCAGACCGATGACCAGATTGATGTCTACGTCGGCCAGCCACGCAAAGAGGCCAGATGCCCAGCATGCGGCCGAAAGACGCAGCGGGTCTATGACCGGCCCAAACAGTGGCGGAAGAAGCTGCACACCTGGCTGAACGGGATT
>QGUP01000443.1 GCA_003242505.1 Bacillota bacterium | reverse complement strand
CCTCATAAGCCCGCCTCCAACCACCCGTGGCGGCGCGCCTTTGCTCGCCGCCCCGTAGATCATAACACGACCACGGTGACAAAATCCCTGACGCAAATCAGGTGACATTTTCACTGGCGCTTGACAGAGGGTCCCGGGGGCCCGACCGGCGCCCCCGGGGGCCTGCCCCGGGCCGGGGCCCCCGGGGCCGGCGGGCGGTCCGCGGTCCTGCGGTCAGCCGCCCGTCGCCTGAGGCGCCGCCACCAGGGCCCCCAGTTCCCGGGAGCGCTCCGCCGCCCGGGCCACCGCCCGCGCCAGGGCCTCCGCGAACCCCATCTCCCGCAGCACCTGCAGCCCGGCCATGGTGGTCCCGCCGGGGCTGGTCACCTGCTGCCGGAGGACAGCCGGGTCCGCCCCGGTCTCCACCAGCATCCGGGCCGCCCCGAGCAGGGTCTGGACCGCCAATTCCCGGGCCACCCGGGAATCGAGGCCCACCTGGACCCCGGCCTGCTCCATCGCCTCCACCATCAGGTAGACGTAGGCCGGGCCGCTGCCGGAAAGGCCGGTGACCGCGTCCATCAGGTCCTCCGGCACCTCCACCACCCGGCCCACGGCTCCGAGAAGCTCCCGGGCCAGGGCCAGGGCCTCCGGCCCGGTGCCCGGGGCCCCGCAGATGGCCGTCGCCGACTCCCGCACGAGGCAGGAGGTGTTGGGCATCGCCCGGACCACCTGCACCCCCGGGGTCACCTCATCCAGGAAGCGGCGGGTGGGGACCCCGGCGGCCACGGAGAGGAGGACCTGGCCCGGCCGGGTCAGCCTTCCCACCTCTGCCAGCAAGTCCGGCACATCCTTGGGCTTGCAGGCCACCACCAGCAGGTCCGCGGCCGCCACCACCTCGGCCTTGCGGGGGGTGGTCCGCACCCCAAAGCGCCGGGCCAGGCTCTCCAGCCGCTCCCGGTTGCTCCGGTTGGTGACCCAGATCCGGTCCGGCGCCACCAGCCCTGCGGCCAGCACCCCCCGGATGAGGGCTTCGGCCATGGCCCCGGCGCCCAGAAATCCCAGGGTCGTCTGTGCCAGCATCCTGACTCTCCCTCCTCTCGCCGCGGTCGGTCCCGGAAAAACCAGAACCCTTCCGTCCGGCGAAGGACGGAAGGGCTGCTTCCGCGGTACCACCTTCGTTGGCGCCGGCTGGCGCCCACCTCCGCCCGGGGCCCGGGCAGGCCCGGCATCCCGCCCTGGCCCCGGAGCCCCACAGCTCGGGCCCCGGGGTGCCCCGGCTCCCCGGTATCGGCGGGGTGGCCGGCCGGCTCCTCGCCGGCTGCTCCGGGGTGGGTTCGGAAGCGCCGTCCGACCGGGTCGCACCGTCCCCCGGCTCTCTGAGCGGCGGGCCGCTTCCTACTGGCCCCTTCATCGCCTTGCCGTATTGGCACTGGTGCCGGTGTTTCCACTTATCTTAGCAATCGACCGCCGGGGCGTCAAGGGGTGCCTGGTTTCAGAGGGTCCCGGGCGTTCCCGCGGGCGCCGGCCGGCGCCGGCTCCGCCAGTCGTCCCAGGCGTCCAGGAGCCGAAGGGATCCCCGGATGCTCTGGACGAGGGGATACCGGATGGGCTCCGGGGGCAGGGGGAGCGCCCGGCGGCCGACAAACCACGCGGCCGTCAGTTCGCTCGGGGTCTCCAGCACCAGGTCGCTCAGGGTGCGGCCGTTCAGCTGGGTGAGGGCCACCCCGTGGCCGATGCAGCCCAGGCTGTAGTAGAGGTTGGGGCCGATCCGGCCGATGATCGGAACCATGTCCAGGGTGGCAGAGATGGGCCCGCCCCAGTGGTGGGTGAGCCGCACCCCCCGGAGGGCCGGGAAGGTCCGGACAAGTTCTGCGGCCAGCGCGGCCTGCAGCCCCGGGTGCCGGTCCACCCCCGTCCGGTTACCGTAGTAATAGGGCGCGTCCCGGCCGCCGAACAGAATCCGGTTGTCCGGGGTGAGCCGGTAGTAGTGGAGGAAGTTCCGGCCGTCCTCCACCCCCACCCGGAGCCGCCAGCCGACGGCGGCGAGTTGTTCGGGACTGAGGGGCTCGGTGAGGACCACGTAGGTATGCATCGGCACCTGGATTCGGCGGAGGGCCGGGAAAGCGCAGGAGTAGGCGTTGGTGGCCAGGACCACCTTCTCGGCGGTCACCCGGCCCCCGGGGGTGTCCAGGCGCACCCGCCGCCCCGGGTGGATGGCGGTGACGGGGGTGCCCTCGTAGAGCTCCACCCCCGCGGCCAGGGCGACTCGGGCCAGGCCCCGGACCAGTTTGGCCGGGTGCAGCAGGCCGCAGAGGGGGTCGTACCGGCCCCCCAAGGTAGGTGGGGGAGTCCACCAGTTCCCGGACCGCCTCCCGGTCGAGCCACCGGGTCGGGTGGAGCCCCGCCGCCTCGGCCAGCTCCTGCTCCTCCCGCTGCCGCCGGAGCTGTCCCGGGGTCGCGGCCACCGCCGAGAGTCCTTGCCGCTCGAAGTCGAAGTCGATCCCCAACGGGGGGATCGGGGCCTGGGGGAATTCAACGGCCGGGCCAAGGTACGGGTCCGCTTCCGGGCACGGTCCCGGGCCCCG
>QGUP01000040.1 GCA_003242505.1 Bacillota bacterium | reverse complement strand
GGTCTGGGTGGCCCTCACCCGCAGCCCGGTGGCGGCCACCTGTGCGATCGCCCTGCTGGCCGCCGGCATGGGCATCGCCCGGCCGGCCAACTCCGCCCTCATCTCCCGCCGGGCCACCACCGGCCAGGGCACGGCCATCGGCCTCATGGACTCCTTCGACTCCCTGGGCCGGATCATCGGGCCGGTCCTCGGGGGCTCCCTGTACCGGCGCGGCCTCACCCTCCCCTTCCTGAGCGGCGCCGTCCTTTTCGCCGTGGCCCTTTTGCTCGCGGCGGCCTGGGTCGCCGGGGCCGGGCCGGACCCGGCCGGGACGGGGCCGGATCCCACGGAGCAGGGACACGCGTGACCAGGAACCATGAAGACCGCAGCCGCCCCCTCAGGGGCGCGGCTGCGATCTTTTGCTCCGGGCGAGAAGCCCGGCGCTCCGGTGGCAGCCGGAGGGCTGGCTGAGGCGCAGGGGAACCGGGTGAAGGAGTCAAACTCGAAAGGGAACCACACCGCCGGAGTGGAGACCCGACGGCGAGCACCGAAGGGAGCGGCTGGTGCATGTCCGGGGAGATCCTCATCCAGGGGGCGCGGACCCACAACCTGAAGAACATCACCGTGCGGATTCCCAGGAACCGGCTGGTGGCCGTCACCGGGGTGTCCGGCTCCGGGAAGTCCGCGCTGGTCTTCGATACCCTGCACCGGGAGGCGCAGCGCCAGTTCCTCGAGGCCATGGGCATGGTCCCCTACGGCCTGGCCCGGGCGCCCGTGGACCGGATCGAGGGCCTGTCGCCGACCATCGCCGTGGGTCAGCACCTCACCAACCGCAACCCCCGTTCCACCGTGGGCACCGAGACGGGCATCTACACCTACCTCCGGCTCCTCTTCGCCACCATCGGCCACCGCCCGTGCCCGGGGTGCGGCCAGGAGATCGCACCGCCCCAGTCCCTGGCGGAGCAGGCGGCGGAGGACGGGGACGACCCCGAGGCGGCGGCCCGTTACCCCTGCCCGCACTGCGGCGCCCGGGTGGAAGTCCTCACCATGGCCCACTTCTCCTTCAACAAGCCCGCCGGGGCCTGCCCCACCTGCTCGGGCCTGGGGGTGGTCCACCAGGTGGACCTGAGCCGGGTACTGGACGAGAGCAAGAGCATCCTGGAGGGTGCGGTCTCCGGCTGGAACCGGGAGTTCAGCCTCTACCAGAGCAACGTCTTGCAGCAGGCGGCAGCCCACTATGGGATCCCCTTTGACCCCCGCCGGCCGATCCGGGAGTACAGCGAGGCCCTCCGGGACCTCTTCCTGTACGGGGTCGAGAGCCCCCAGTTCCGCCGGCGCTTCCCCGGCGTCGAGCCGCCGGCCACCGCCCGGGCCGGGCGCTTCGAGGGCGTGGTGACGGCTTTCATGCGGCGCTACGCCCAACACATCGAGGACCCGAAGTACCGGGAGAAGATGGAGCGGGCCCTCCGCCGCCACCCCTGCCCGGACTGCGGCGGGGCCCGCCTGCGGGCAGAAAGCCGCGCCGTGACCGTGGCCGGGCAGACCATCGTCGCGCTCTCCCGCTTGCCCCTGAGTAACCTGGACCGGTGGGTCGCGGCCCTGCCCGGGGCTGTGGCGCCCGGGGAGTGGGCCGTCGCCGCGCCCATCGTCACGGAACTGCGGGAGCGCCTCCGGCGAGTCCTGGACGTCGGCCTGGGCTACCTGACCCTCGAGCGCACTGCACCCTCCCTTTCCGCCGGCGAGGCCCAGCGGCTGCGGCTGGCCGCCCTCCTGGCTTCCGGGCTGTCCGGCGTCACCTATGTGCTGGACGAGCCCACCCTGGGGCTGCACCAGCGGGACACGGCCCACCTCATCGATCTCCTCCGCCGGCTCCGGGACCTGGGCAACACGGTGGTGGTGATCGAGCACGACCTGGAGCTGATTCGGGCGGCGGACCACATCATCGACCTCGGGCCCGGGGCCGGCCGGGACGGCGGCAAGGTGGTGGCCGCCGGGCCGCCGGCGGAGGTGGCGCAGGTGGCTGCATCGGTCACCGGACGCTTCCTGGCCGGGGTGGAGTCCATCCCGGTGCCCCGGGTGCGGCGGCCCGGCAGCGGGGCGCACCTGGTCATCCGGGGGGCCCGGGCCCACAACCTGAAGAACATCACCGTCCGCCTGCCCCTGGGGAAACTGGTGGCCGTCACCGGGGTGTCCGGGTCCGGCAAGTCGACCCTCCTCTTCGACATCGTCGATCGGGCTGCCCGGCAGCGGTTCTACGGGGCCGGAGACCCGCCCGGGGAGCACGACGGCATCGACGGCTGGGAGCACCTGGACCGGGTGGTCACCATCGACCAGGAGCCCATCCTGCGGACGTCCCGGTCCAACGTCGCCACCTACACCGACGTCTTTGCCGCGATCCGCAAGGTCTTCGCCGCCCTGCCCGACGCGAAGGCCCTGGGTCTGACCGAAAGCCACTTCTCCTTCAACGTGTCGGGCGGCCGGTGCGAGCGGTGTCAGGGCGCCGGTGTGGTGACGGTGGCCATGCAGCTTCTGCCCGACGCGGAGGTGCGGTGCCCGGCCTGCCGGGGGCGGCGGTTCCGGGAGGAGGTGCTGGCGGCCCGGTACCAGGGCTACAGCATCGCCGACGTGCTCGACCTGACCGTCGAGGAGGCAGCCCGCCTCTTCGCAGAGGTGGCGCCGGTCCGGGACCGGCTCTCCTTGCTGGTCGAATGCGGGCTGGGCTACCTGACCCTGGGGCAGGCGGTGGCCACCCTGTCCGGCGGCGAGGCGCAGCGGGTGAAACTCGCCAAGGAGCTGGGGCGGCGGGGCGCCGGCCGGACCCTCTATCTCCTGGACGAGCCCTCCCGGGGGCTCCATCCGGCCGACACCGCCAGGCTGGTCCGGGTCCTGCAGGGACTGGTGGACGCCGGCCATACGGTGGTCGTTGTGGAGCACAACCTGGACGTGGTCAAGGTCGCGGACTGGGTCATCGACCT
The DNA here is from genome assembly GCA_003242505.1 of Bacillota bacterium. Taxonomy (GTDB): domain Bacteria; phylum Bacillota; class Sulfobacillia; order Symbiobacteriales; family ZC4RG38; genus ZC4RG38. The sequence continues at coordinate 7,170 of QGUP01000040.1, read as the reverse complement.
CGGCCCGGAGGGCGGCGAGGCGGGCGGTGAAGTGATCGCCGAGGGCACGCCGGAGGAGGTCGCTGCGGCAGACCGCTCCCACACCGGCCGGTGCCTCCGGCCGCTGCTGGGCGGCGGAGGGTCCGCCGCTTGAACTTCCCCCTGAGGAGTCACATGGCGACAGCGTACTCCGGCGGGATGCTCCGGCCGAGGCTCTGCAAGAGTTCGGCGGCGGCCTGCCACCCCGACATCAGGGCCCACTCGGTGCTGGGCCCCGCCCAGTAGTCGCCGCAGGCAAACACCGGCGACCCGGGCGCCGGCCCCGCCGCCAGGGCTGCGGCCAGACGGCTCGCCCACCCCGGCTCGGCGACGGGGATGGCGTGCTCCCACCGCACCACCCGGTGGAAATCGGCTTCCGCGGCGTTGCCCGGGTAGAGGCTGTCAACGGCGGCCACCAGATCCGCCGCCACCGCCTCGTCCGGGTGTCGGGCGTTGGCCACGCTCCAGGCGTGGGTGGGCATCACCACCGCCAGCCCATGGCCGGCAGGGGCCCGATCGGGGCCCTTGGTGTGGGTCCACTCGATGGCCGCCACGGGGTGACCCAGGGCTATGGGGATGCTGATGCCGTACGCCCGGGTCTCGGGCGCCCGCCGGTAGCCGACGGCAGTGGTGAGGTTCGACACGTACCGGATCGACCGCACGAAGTCGGCCCGGACCCGGCCGAGGGCCCGGTCCGGGTCGGCCAGCAGAGCCAGGGTCACCGGAGCCGAAGTGGCCAGGATCACCCGGTCGACCACCAGCTCCGCGGCGCCGCCCCGGTCGGCGATCCGCAGGGTCACCCGCCCGTCGGGGCCGATCTCCACCCGCTCCACCGTAGTCTGCAGACGCACATCCAGGCGCCGGGCCAGGGCCGCGGTCACCGCGCCGAGGCCGCCCTCGGGGACGACCACCTTCCAGGCGCCCTGGAGCCCGGCGATACCCAGGAGACACCAGAGGGAGGTCTCCTCGGGCCGCCAGAAGAAGAACGTCGAGAAGGGCACGCTGAGCAGGAAGTCGACGGCGTCCGGCCCGACCTCCCGGTCTCCCCACTGCCGCACGCTTTCCGTATCCAGGCCGGCGGCCAGCTCCGGATGATGGAAGTGGAGGTGCCGGCGGTGGCGCCAGGCAGCGAGGAACACCTTGCCCAGGCGCCACCTGGAGGCTGGCCTCAGGGCCGGGTGGCGCAGCAGGTCGAGCGGCCTGCCCATCCGGATGTACCACAGCCGCCCGTCGGGCAGAACGATGGCCGTCACCGACGGGATCCGATGGGCAGAGAGCGGGATGCCCAGCTTCCGCAGGAGTCTTTTCATGTGCACATACTGGTCATCGAGAAGGAACTGCGCCCCGGCCTCCCATGTGTACCCCTGCTCCGACCGGGTCTGCATCCGCCCGCCGGGTACGGCGGCCTTCTCCAGGACGATGACCTCCAGCCCGGCCTCCTGCAGGGCGTAGGCTGCCCCCAGGCCCGCGATGCCGGCACCCACCACGGCCACCCGGGTCATGCGACAGCACCTCCGCCGATGCCGTTGCGAACCAGCGGGGCGATGCCGACCATCCGCTCGCCGGCGAAGCAGTAGCGGGGGAGGCTGACGCTCACCGCCACACCGGCGAAGGGGGCCCGGACCGGCTCTCCCTCAAAGTGGCCCAGCACCGTGCCCTCGTCGACCACGGCTCCGGGCCTCACGCTGGGCAGGAAGAGGCCGGGGCCGGGGGCTTCCAGAACCTGAATCCTCCCGTAGAAGACCACGTCCGACCGGGTGGGCTCGCCCTCCAACACGCCGATGAACCGCAGCAGGTTCTGCACCGCCTCGCAGGCCATCTGAGCGGCGGCGACGTCAACAAAGCCGCCCGGCTGGCCCCCGGGCAGTTCGATGATCAGCGCTTTCCGGCCGGCATGGCAGGCCTCGACAAAGAGCTGCCCCCGGGTGCCGTTCGACTGAACCACCACCGGAATGCCCAGGGCGATCGCCACCTCCCGCATGGCGGGAAACTCCTGGTACAGCGCCAGGGTATACGGAACCGAACCCCACCCCGCACAGTGCAGGTCCACGATGTATTCGGCCTCCTGCGCCTCTTCCCAGAGGCGGTGGGCCAGTTGCAGGGTCTGGCTCCCCGCGGGGCTGCCGGGAAAGACCCGGTTCAGGTCCAGTTGGTCGAAGGGGGACGTGCGGGTGCGGTTCCGGAAGCTGGCCGGGTTGGCCACCGGAACCACCTTGACCTTGCCGTGAACGGGCTCCTCCCCCAGCCTCTGTACCAGGAGCCTGGCGGCGTGGATGGCGGTCTGTTCGTCGCCGTGGATCCCCGCGGTGATCATCACCACAGGTCCCCGGCCGTCCCCAAACTCATAGAGGTCAAAGGCCGTGACGCTGGTCGGTTCGAAGGTGACCTGGCGCATCGGAACTCCTCCCAGGATGGTGGCCAGGGCGTCCAGAGGTGAGCCGTCAGCGTCTCCGCTTTTCCTCATAGGGGTCAATCGCCACGAAGAGAACCTTGCTGACGGTCCTTCCGTACTGATTTTCCGCAACCGCATAAACACCCCATGTTCGACCAGCCAGCCACCGACGGGTGGCAGTCCAAATCATGTGACCGCTGACTGTGGTGCCTTGTGGGGCCCCCTCTCGACAATCCCGTTCATGTCAGGATCGAATTCTTTGTTCTGGTCTACTGAGTAGCCATAGAAGGTAACTTCGTCGGCGTTGTCAACCCACGCCGTCAATTGCCAGGCTTCAACGGGTACGATGAGCCATCCGCTCCTTTCAGCGATGGGTGTGACCAAGAACTCGTGAATCACCGGTCGCTTGTCTGGGTCTCTCTCGTTGAAGAGAGTGGAGTCCGGGGCAGGGGGTGGCGGGGAGGCAGTCCACGGCAGTTCGTCGGCCTTACCGAACGGCCATCCTCCCGTCCAGGCGGCGAGCAAGACCGCCAGGAAACCCAGGATCCGCATGCAGGTCATCTTCCATACCTCCACGCGGCGAGGAAATCAGGCCACCGGGCCGACTCCAGTCGTATGCATCAGATCGAGGGGTGGGGCCACGCCCCACCCCAGGTCCTCTTCCTCACCAGGTTGTGTGTTGGCTTGCTGCTGTCCAGCGGTCCGTTGTGCGATTCCACAGGATACCCGTGCGAAATTGCCAGGACCGACAGTCGTTGCGGAGTGCAAGTCCTGTCCATTGGCACCCGCCGATATCCTCACTACGCAACGGGGCGTCGGACGCAATTCTGCTCTTCCATCTTGAGGGAACCCGTAAAATCCAAAGGGTTTCTTGAAGTGTCAACTGGGCATGCGACGTGCCGCGGGCGCCTTCCTGCCGGCTTTCCGCTCGGCCACCTCAATCGCCAGGGCCACTTCTCTCCCACAGGGCAATACAGCCAAAGCCCTGGGAATTCTTCGAACCCAGGCCCGCCAGGTAGGCCAGGCGGAAAGCCTCCGGCGGCACGTCCAGTTCGTAGATCCCTGTCCAGCCCTTGATGACGGTTCCCTTGTAGCGGACGATGTGCAGGTTCCTGTCGCTTACCCGCACCGGGCGGAAGGCACCCCCGAGCGGTTGGCTGTTCCCCGTCAAGGCGTGCAGCTTTCGCTCCAGGTTGCGCAGTACCTGGGCGGCAAAGCCTTCTTCAAAGGGTGAGAAGTAGTAGGTATACCGACCCTGATTCGTCTGGAGGGTGGTGTACACGGTCAGGGGCGAAAGCAACTTGACTCGCACAGGGCCGGAGGGCTGGGGCACCGCCTCCGTTTCCACCGCCAGCAGCCGGGTTGGCTGGTCCGCCACCTGCAGAGTCCCCACGGAGAGGAACCGGCTGACCAGCGACGCGACAAAACCCGGCACGGGACTGGCCACCACCAGGGACACGGGTCCCCGGAACCGCAGCCGGTCACCTGCCCGCTCCCACCGCCCCAGCAAGCGGGAAAAGGTGAAAAGCTTGAACCGCCGCGGGCCCTCGGGGTAGCCCCCATCGTGAATATGTCCGGCCAGGTCCGGGTCCAGGTACCGGTAGATGAGCCCCTGGATCACCTCGTTGTAGTGAACGGGTACGTGGAGCACACCCGCCGGCCCTTCCAGGACCAGACGGACGCGCAGCGGTTGTACTTCTGCCAAGCGAAGCCCTCCCCCGGCCGGTGTGGTCAACAAGGCGTCGCCGCCCGCATCAGGCGGTACCGCCGCCAACACAGCCAACCGCTCAAACATCTTCCTGATGGGTATTTTGGTCGCCGCACAGTTGGACTCCTTGTGCCCGCCTTCCAGACGGAGCATGGCATCCGAGAGAATGCGAAGGCGGATTTCCATATGGTGGGCTCGAATGCCCGCGAACCCGAACCAGGGGTTCGTGAAACAGAAAAAGCCGCCCCGGACAGCGGAAACCCGCTTCCGGGGCGGCTTTTCGTCTGGTGGGCCCAGAGGGATTCGAACCCCCAACCAAGTGATTATGAGTCACCTGCTCTACCGTTGAGCTATGGGCCCCTGGCGAATCGCATCCTTCTTTTTATTCTACGCCGCCGGAGGGTCCCGGACAAGACGGCGCCCGCAGCCCGGTGCGTCGGGTTATCGGAAACATAGGAAACCCGCACCCCGGTCCGTCGGTTTGCAGGAAACATGAAGCCCGCCGCACTGGCGGCGGGCTTCCCCTTTTGGCTCCGGCAGCAGGACTCGAACCTGCAACCCTCCGGTTAACAGCCGGATGCTCTACCCATTGAGCTATGCCGGAATCCGCTGCTGCCATCAGTCATAATACAACATCTCCGGCGGAGGAGTCAATAGGGTATTGTTGGACATCCGGGCCGCGGCCGCCCCCTGGACTACCGCTCCCTGCCACCGCTCCCTGCCACCGCCCCCTGGCCGGCCGCGCGGTGCCGGCCCCGCCGGGCCGGTGCCGGCCCTGGCTGCCGGAAGACGGGACCTGACCAGCAGCCCGAGGGGCCGGCACCGCCCAGGGGATCCGGGAAGCCGCCGGGCGGGCTAACCGGCGCTGACCACCCGGTAGCCCTCTTCCTCCACCGCGGCCTTGATCCGGTCCAGGGTCACCTGGCCGGGGTCAAAGGTCACCGTGGCCGAGCCGATGGCAACCTCCGCATCGGTCACGCCGACAAGCTTCTTCAGGGCCTCGGTCACGGCCTTGACGCAGTGGCCGCAGGACATCCCCTCGATCTTCAGAGTCACCTTGTTCATGCTCTCCCACCTCTCTCAGGATTGGCCACCCGGGCGGCCCGGAGGCGAAGGTCAGGGCAGCGCCCCGCTTACGCCCGGGGATCGAACCGCTTGAGGAGCAGCGAGTTGGTCACCACGGAGACGGAGCTGAGGGCCATGGCGGCGCCGGCGATCATCGGGGTGAGCATCCCCAGGGCCGCCAGGGGAATCCCCAGGGTGTTGTAGATGAAGGCCCAGAAGAGGTTCTGGCGGATCTTCCGCATGGTCTTCTGGCTGAGCCGGATCGCCGCCGGGATCCCCCGGAGGTCGCCGGACATCAGGGTGATGTCCGCGGTCTCGATGGCGATATCGGTCCCGGTGCCGATGGCGATGCCCACGTCCGCGGTGGCCAGGGCCGGGGCGTCGTTGATGCCGTCTCCCACCATGGCCACCACCCGGCCGCCCGCCTTCAGCTTTTCCACCTCCGCGGCCTTCTCCTCCGGCAGCACCTCCGCCACCACCCGGTCGATCCCCACCTCCCGGGCGATGGCCGCCGCGGTGCGGCGGTTGTCGCCGGTGAGCATCACCACCTCAATGCCCATCCGCTTCAGTTCGGCGATGGCCGCCGCAGCGGAGGGCTTCACCGTGTCCGCGACCGCCAGCACCCCCGCCGGCCGGCCGTCCGCCGCCACCAGCATGGCGGTCTTCCCCTCGGCCTCCAGCCGCTCCAACTCCGGCGCCAGGGCCCCAAAGTCTACCCCGGCCCCGGCCATCAGCTTCCGGCTGCCGACGAGCACCCGGCGGCCCTCCACCGTTGCGGCGACCCCCTGGCCGGGGGTGGCGGTGAAGTCACCAGGCTCCGGCAGGACGAGCCCCCGGTCCTGGGCGGTCCGGACGATGGCCGCCGCCAGGGGATGTTCGGACCGCTGCTCCGCCCCCGCGGCCAGGCGCAGCAGCTCCTCCGCCGTAAACCCCGGGGCCGGGACCAGGTCCGTCAGCGCTGGCTCCCCCCGGGTGATGGTGCCGGTCTTGTCCAGCACCACCACCTTCACCTTGTGGGCCTTCTCCAGGTGCTCGCCGCCCCGGAAGAGGATCCCCGTCTCCGCCCCCTTGCCGGTGCCCACCATGATCGCCGTAGGGGTCGCCAGGCCCAGGGCGCAGGGGCAGGCGATGACCAGCACCGCGGTGGCGGCCTTCAGGCCCCCGGCCCAATCGCCGGCGACGAGGCCCCAGGCCAGGAGGGTGAGAGCGGCGATCCCCAGCACCGCGGGGACAAAGATGCCGGAGATGGTGTCCGCCAGCCGCTGGATGGGCGCCCGGGAGCCCTGGGCCTCCTCCACCCGGCGGATGATCTGGGCCAGGACGGTCTCCGCGCCCACCGCGGTAGCCTGGAAAACAAAGCTCCCGTGCAGGTTGAGGGTGGCGCCCACCACCTTGTCCCCGGGCTGCTTGTCCACCGGCATGCTCTCGCCGGTGAGCATCGACTCGTCCACACTGGAGGCGCCCTCGACGATCACCCCGTCCACCGGGATCTTCTCCCCCGGCCGGACCACCACCAGGTCGCCGACCCGGACCTCCTCCACGGGTACCTCCACCTCCCGGCCCTCCCGGATCACCCGGGCGGTCCGGGCCTGGAGGCTGAGAAGCTTCCGGATCGCCTCCGAGGTCCGGCCCTTGGCGATGGCCTCCAGGAGCTTCCCCAGGATGATCAGGGTGAGCACCGTCGCCCCGGCCTCGTAGTAGAGGTGGCCGTGGACAAAGAACGTGTTGGCCACGCTGTACAGGTAGGCCGCGCTGGTGCCCAGGGCCACCAGCACGTCCATATTGGCGGTGCCGTGGCGGAGGTTGGCCCACGCCCGGCGGTAGAACTGCCACCCGGGGCCGAACTGGACCACCGTGGCCAGGGCAAACTGGAGGTATGGGTTCATCAGCACCGTGTGGATGCCCAGGGGCATCAACACCATGGCCTCGACGAAGATGGGCAGGGTGAAGACAGCGGCCCACCGGAAATTATACCCCACCCGGGGGT
>QGUP01000442.1 GCA_003242505.1 Bacillota bacterium | reverse complement strand
CCACACGGAAACGATTCTGAACGGGCGCGGCGGGGGCCCGGGGGGGGGACCCTTCCTGGGACGGGTTCGGGCCGCCCTCGATTACCTGGCCGAGTACCGGGGCCGGGCCCGGATCGCTCGCTGCGCCCTGGGGGAGGACGCAGGGGTGGTGGGCGCGGCGGCCCTGGTCTTCGCGGCCGCATGAAACGCCGCAGGCTGCGCACCATAGGTGCGCAGCCTTTCTTTCATTGTGCGGGTTATGAGCACTTTGCGGGTCAGGAGGGGTTTTGCCGGCGATGGCGGAACATCCCATCCACGGGCTGATGCGGGAGGCCCTCCACAGCCTGAAGGAACTGGTGGAGGTCAACACGGTCATCGGCGACCCGGTGGAACTCCCCGACGGGGAGGTGATCATCCCCGTCTCCCGGGTGAGCCTCGGCTTTGCCGCGGGGGGCAGCGAGTTCGGCCAGGCCGCCGACCGGGGGCGGCGCTCGTCCATGGAGGAGTACGCCATGGACGAAGGGGTCGGCAGCGGCTTTCCCTTCGGCGGCGGCAGCGGGGCCGGAATCTCCGTCCAGCCGGTGGGCTTTCTGGTGGTGGCCCGGGACGGGGTGCGGATGCTCTCCGTCGACGGCAGCCGAGGGATGGAGCGGATCCTGGACATCGCCCCCCGGCTCCTGGAGCGGCTGGCCGGCGAGGCCCGGTCCCGGTTCGGCGGGGGCAGCGGCAGCCAGAACGGGGAGGGCGGCGGCGGGACCGGGGCGGAGGCGGGGGAAGGCCGGAAGGCCGGCAGCCTCCGGCAGCGGCTGGCCGCCGGGGCGGTTCGGAACGGGCACTCCGGCGGCGAGGGCATGGAGGCGCCGGGCCGGAGCAGCGGCGGCGGCCAGGGGCGGCAAGCCGGAAGCTACGGCACCGGGCGGCAGGACGGGCTTGACCGGGCCGGGCGGGACCGGGGCACCCGGGTGGTGCGGACGGTGGAGGAACTGCTGGAGTCCGCCGAGCGGCGCCGCCGGGGCCGGCCCTGACGGACCGTGGCCCGGTGCTCGCGGTTTGGGGTGCAAAGCGCGGGACGGAGGGTGCCCGGCGCTGGCAGTAGGCCGCCCCGGATGGAAGGCGCCCGGCGCTGCCGGTAGGGAGCACCCCAGGGTCCGGACAGGAGGTGGAGGGTCGTGCGGAGCCTGCTGAAGGCCAGCATCAGCTTCGGCCTCGTCACCATTCCGGTCAGGCTCTACGCCGCGACGGAGGAGAAGGACCTCCACTTCCGGTCCCTCCACGCCCCCTGCCACACCCCGATCCGGTACCGGAAGTGGTGCCCCCACTGCGACCGGGAGGTGGGGGCGGAGGAGATCGTCCGGGGGTACGAGTTCGAGCCGGGGCAGTTCGTGGTGATGGGGGAGGAGGACTTCCAGGACCTCCCCACCGCGATGGCCCGGACGGTGGAGATCCTGGACTTTGTGAGCCTTGCGGAGATCGACCCGATCTACTACGAGAAGACCTACTTCCTCGAGCCCGGGGAGGGGGGCGCCCGGGCCTACGCCCTCCTGCGCCGGGCCCTTCAGGAGACCGGCCGGATCGGCATCGCCCGGGTGGCCCTCCGGGGGAAGTCTTCCCTGGCCGCGGTGCGGGTCTACGGGGACCGGTGCCTCGCCCTGGAGACCATGCACTTCCCCGACGAGGTCCGGAACCCCGCGGGGCTCTCCCTGCCCCCGGACACCGGCTACCGGGAACAGGAGCTGGAGATGGCCCGGATGCTCATCGGCACCCTCACCACCGCCTTTGCCCCGGAGAAGTACCAGGACGAGTACCGGGAGGCGCTCCTCGAGCGGATCCAGCAGAAGATCGCCGGGGCCGAGGCGGTGCGGCCCGAGGCCCCGGCCCCCACCGCCCGGGTGATGGACCTGATGGAGGCCCTCCGGCAGAGCATCGAGCGGAGCCAGGCGGCGAGGGGGGAGGGCGCCTCCGGCGATGTTCCGGCCACCGGTGCCGATGGAGCCCGTCCGCCGGCCCCAGCCCCCGGCGGGGCCGGAGTGGACCGCGGAGGTGAAGTGGGACGGGGTCCGGTGCCTCGCCCTGGTGGAGGGGGGCCGGGTCCGGCTCTGGAGCCGCCGGGGCCGGGAACGGACGGAGCAGTTCCCGGAACTCCAGGCCCTGGCTGGGCAGCTCCGGGCCCGGCGAGCCCTCCTGGATGGGGAGCTGGTGGTCCTCCGGGCTGACGGCCGGCCGAGCTTTCCCGGCATCCTGGAGCGGGACCTGGCGGTGGGCCCGGCGGAGGCCCGGCGCCGGGCGGCCCGGCGGCCGGCCCTGCTGGTGGCCTTCGACCTCCTGGCGGCCGACGGCGACGAGTACCTCCAAATTCCCCTGGCCACCCGGCAGGAGCGGCTCCGGGCGATCCTCCCCCCGGGGCCGGCGGCGATTCCCATCGAGAGCTTCGCCGGCGCCGGTCCCGCGCTCTTCCGGGCCGCCTGCCAGCAGGACCTGGAGGGGGTGGTCTGCAAGCGCCTCGACTCCCCCTACCGGCCCGGGGAGAAGTCCCCCCTCTGGGTGAAGGTGAAGCGGCGGCTCCAGATGCTCTGCCTGGTCGGCGGCTACACCGTCACCGGC
>QGUP01000441.1 GCA_003242505.1 Bacillota bacterium | reverse complement strand
GGCAGAGCCGGATCCGGGCCAGGTCCTCAGGGCTGAGCCCCAGCCCGGCAAAGGGGGCCCGGAGTACCGCGGCCAGGGGGATGTCCTGCCGGGGGTTGTCGATCACCCGCAGGAGGGAGAGGATGGTCTGGATCTCCAGGGCCTCGAAGTACCCGGTGCCCGCGTCCGCGTGGGCCGGGATCCCCGCGGCCTGGAGCACCTCGAGCACCTTCTGGGCCACGGTGCGGGTGCTCCGGAGGAGGATCACCGCGTCCCGCCAGGCAAAGGGCCGGTACCGGCCGCCGTCCAGGTTCTTGTCCCAGACCATGAGGCCCCCGCGCCGGGCCTGGAGGAGCCACTGGGCCGCGAGGTGCGCCTCCCGCTCGATGTCGGTGAGATACCCCGGGTCGTCTTCCGCCTCGCCGGAGCCGGCCTCATCGCCGCCTCCGGCCTCCGCCCCGCCGGCCGGGGCACCCGTCCCGGCGGTCCCGGGCCCGCCCCCATCCCCCGGGGCCGGGCTGCCATCGGCACCCGGCACCCCGCCGGCCGGGGCGCCGCCGGCTTCCCCGGCGGCTCCCGGCTGCCCCTGGGCCGGGGGCCGCTCCAGGAGCCAGACCTCCACCGGCGCCTCCCCGGCCCGGGCGCCCGGGGGCGGCTCGGGGTACTGGGCGCCGGCCACCAGTTCCGCCGCCCGGTCGTAGGCCAGCTCCCCCACCCCGGGGTTCATCACCTGCCGGAAGAGGAAGTTGACGGCATCCACCACCGCCGGCCGGCTGCGGAAGTTGGCCCGGAGGTCGATCCGCCGGGCCGGCCCCCCGGGCTCCGGCGGGAAGGTCCGGTACTTGCCCAGGAAGAGCCGGGGCTCCGCCAGCCGGAACCGGTAGATGCTCTGCTTCACGTCCCCGACCATGAAGAGGTTGGGGGGCCCCTCCTCGCCCCCGTCCCGGCTGACCAGGGTGAGAATCGCGTCCTGGACCGGGTTGATGTCCTGGTATTCGTCCACCAGCACCTCGGCAAACCGGCGCCGGAGTTCCCGGGCCACCGGGGAGGGGCGGAGTTCCCCCGGGGGCGCCTCCGGGTCCAGGAGGAGCCGGAGGGCGAACCGCTCCAGGTCGGCGAAGTCCACCTGGCCCGCCTCCAGTTTGGCGGCGGTGTAGGCGGCGTCGAACCGCCGGACCAGGTCCACCAGGGTCCGGACGTGGGGGCCCAGGGCCCGGAGTTCCTCGGCGTGCTCCTGGAGAGGCCGGCTGAGCGCGGCATCGGCCTGAAGGGCCCTCACGACCTTCTGGGCCTCCTCCCGAAGCCGCTTGACCTCTTCCTGCAGGTCCGGGTCGCAACTGCCGGACCGGACGGGCCGGAGCCTCCCCCAGGTAAAGGCGGTCAGCCCTGCGGCCAGCCCGTCCCAGTTCCCCGCTGCGGCCTGGTCCCGGAGGGCCCGCACCCCGGCCAGGTCCTCAGCCAGGGTCTCAGCGTAGGCCGCAGGGCCGCCGGGGCGCCGGGCTGCCGCCAGGGCCGCCTCCAGCCGGGCGGCGGCCTCTTCCAGCCGCAGGGCGGCGTCCTGGAGGAGGACGTCGGTCCACTCCCGGAAGGCCTCCGGCCCCGCCCCTTCGGGCAGGTCAAACCGGGTCACGGTCCGCTCCAGCCAGGCCTCCGGCCAGGGGGTGCTCCGGGCGAAGTCGTAGAGGTCCAGGACCAGGGCCCGGAGGGCCTCGTCCCCCAGGAGGCCCCCGTACCGGTCGACCAGGGCCAGGAACGGACCGGGATCGTCGGCGCCGTAGGCCTCCTCGAAGACCTGGTCCAGGACCTCCTCCCGCAGCATGTGGGCCTCGTGCTCGCCGATGACCTCAAAGGTCGGGTCAAGGTTCAGCTGGTGGAAGTGCTGCCGCACAAGCCCCAGGCAGAAGCTGTGGAGGGTGGAGATGGTAGCCCGCTCCAGGAGGGCGAGTTGACGCCGGAGGTGGGAATTCGCCGGGTCCTGGGCAAGGCTCCGCTGCAGGGCCGCGGCGATCCGGCCCCGCATCTCCGCGGCCGCGGCTTCGGTGAAGGTGACCACCAGCAAGCGGTCGATCTCCACCGGCGCCGCGGGGTCGATCAGCCGCCGGATGATCCGCTCCACCAGGGTCGCGGTCTTGCCGGCCCCCGCGGCCGCCGCCACCAGCAGCTGCTGGTCCCGGGCCCGGATCGCCTCCCACTGATCGGCCGTCCACGGGCTCCCGGGCGGGGGCGTCGGGGGCAGGGACTCAGGGGGCATCCTGTACCTCCTCCCTTGCGGCTGCCGCCGCCTCGGCGGCCGGATGGGACCCGGCCAGCCGGGCCAGGACGTCGGGATCCCGGAGGGGGGCAAGGTCCCGGTACCGGTGGCCCGGGAACCGGGGGTCGAACTGGCAGACCGGCCGATATACGCAGTACGGGCAGGGGGTCTGATCCCCGAGGCGGTAAGGCCGGGCGCCGATCTCCCCCGCGAGGATTGCCGCCGCAGCCCCCGCGGCCCGGTCCCGGACCAGGTCGAAGAGGGCCCGGAACTGTTCCGGGGTGGCCACCCGGGAGCCCCTGGCGAAGCCCCCGTCCCGGGCAGCCCGACCGGGGCCAAAATCCCCCCCCCCCTC
>QGUP01000440.1 GCA_003242505.1 Bacillota bacterium | reverse complement strand
TCGCCGAGGAGGAGAAAGGCCAGGGCCGTGGCCCCTACCGGTTCGCCGAGGATGCTGACGGAGACCACCGCGGCCCGGAGGTACCGGAGGGCCCAGTTCATGGCGGTGTGGCCCACCACCGTGGGGAAGACCGCCAGGGCCAGGAAGAGCCACCATTCCCGGGCGGGGTATCCGGTCAGGGGGGTGCCGGCGGCCATGGCCAGAAGGAGGAGGGCCAGGGCCGCGACCCCGTAGACCAGCACCGTGTAGGGCAGGATCGCCACCCGCTGCCGGACCGCCCGGCCGATGAGAATGTAGCCCGCAACCGCCGCCGCGCCGGCCAGGGCCAGAAGGTCGCCGTAGAGGGCCGTGCCGCCGAGGCGGAAGTCCCCCCAGCCCACCAGCGCCCCGCCCAGGACCGCGAGGAGCACCCCGGCCACCGCCGCCGGGGGCACCCGCTCCCGGAGGAACCACCGGCCCGCGGCCAGGACCAGGAAGGGGTGGGTGGTGACCAGCACCGTGGAACTGGCCACCGAGGTGTACCGGAGGCTGGCCACCCAGGCGGCGAAGTGGAGGGCGAGGCACCCGCCGGCCCCGGCGGCCAGCCACAGGTCCCGGCCCCGGATCGCCCTGAGCCCCTGCCGGTGCCGGAGCCCCAGGGGCACCGCCAGGATCGCGGCCGCCAGGGCCAGCCGCCAGAAGGCGATGGCCAGGGAAGGAGCGGTGGAGAGCCGGATCCAGATGGAAGCGGAGGCCGCCGCCAGCACCGCGGCGCCCAGGCCCAGGTACGCCGCTCCCCTGGGCGGCACGGCTTCCGGCGCGGCTCCCGTGGGCACCGCCGCTTCAGGCGCCGCCCCGTTGGGCGCCGCTGCTTTGGGCGCCACTCCCTGCGGCGCCGCGGCCGCCCCGCGGTCGGCGGGGGCCGGCTCCTCTGCCATGGGAACACCTCCCGGACTTCCGGCCTCCCGTGGGGAGATCGTGTCTGACCGGATGGATGCCGGATAGGCGAAAGATTCGCTGCTGCCACCCTTCTCCCTGCGGGGCGGCCGGCGGGCGCCCCGGCCGGCAGACAGGGAAGCCCCGGCGGGGAGGCCTGTCCTCCCCGCCGGGGCCGGCGCCGGTTCTGCTGGGAGCGGGCGGAGAACCGGCCGGACCGGGGGTCATGGCTCAATACCCGGGGCTACGGCTGGATGGTGTCGATGTACTTGAAGGTCTTGTCCGGCTGCACCTGGAGGATGGCCGCCGCCTTGATGGGGTTGCCGTTTTCGTCAAAGGAGATGTTGCCGCTCACCGCCGGGAAGTCCTTGATGGACTGGAGGGCATCCCGGATCTTGGCGGGGTCGTCGCTGCCGGCCATCTCGATGGCCTTCAGGAGAAGCCGGGTGGCGTCATAACCCAGGGCGCCGAAGCTCTCGGGCTTCTGGCCGTACTTCTTCTCATAGGCGGCGACGAAGTTCTGCACCGCCTCCCGGGTGTCCTGGGAGGAGTAGTGGTTGGTGAAGTAGCCGCCGGCCATGGTTGCGTAGTCCAGCTCCGGGGAGTCCCACCCGTCGCCGCCGAGGAAGGGTGCGGTGATCCCCCGCTCCCGGGCCTGCTTGCCGATCAGGCTGACCTTCTGGTAGTAGTCCGGCAGGTAGACCACGTCGGGATTGGCCTGGGCCACCTTGGTCAGGATCGCGGAGAAGTCGGTGTCGGTCTGGGCGTAGGTCTCCCAGACCACCACCCGGCCGCCGGACTTCTCAAACTGCTCCCGGAAGTACTCCGCCAGGCCCACGGTGTAGTCGTTGCCCTTGTCAAACAGGACCGCGGCGGTCTTGGCCCCGAGCTTCTCCGCGGCGAACTTCGCCATCACCGTACCCTGGAAGGGGTCGATGAAGCAGGCCCGGAAGACGAACTCCCGGCGCTTGCCGTTGTCATCGACGGTGACCTTCGGGCTCGTCGCGGTGGGCGAGATCATCACCACGCCGCTCTGGTTCGCCAGGTCCGCGATGGGGATGGTCACCTTGGAGGTGATGGAGCCGACGATGGCCTTCACCCCGTCCTGGGTGATGAGCTTCGTCGCCACGTTGGTCCCTTCCGTCGGGTCGTTCCGGTCGTCCGCCTCCACCACCTCGATGGTGAACTCTCCGGCCTTGTACCCGGCCTCCTCCAGGGCGAGCCGGAAGCCGTTCCGGGCCGACTCGCCGAAGGTCTTCACATCACCGGTCAGGGGTGCGATGAAGCCGATCTTGATGACTTTGCCGCCAGCGCTGCTGCCTCCGGAACTGCCCTGGGGATTGCCGCACCCGGCCAGCAGCCCCAGGGCGAGGGCAGCAGCCAGAAGGGTGCGCAGGGAACCTTTGGTCACGGGCCACATCCTCCCTTGCTTCTCTCTCCCCCGATGCCGGTCGTGTTCCCCGTCCCGGAACCGGGATACAAAAATATTAGTATAACGGGACAGTTTCTGCAAGACGGTGCCGCCGGGCCTGGGCCCGGCCTCCCCCGCCCCCGCCTACCTGCCCGGGGGCCAGCCTACCCGGCCCCGGCTCCCCGCCCGGGGCCAGCCTGCCCGGCCGGGCCTACCCGGCCCGGGCCGCCTCCCCGAGATAAGCGGACCGGACCGCCGGGG
>QGUP01000039.1 GCA_003242505.1 Bacillota bacterium | reverse complement strand
CGGCAAATCTGAGCATTTTCGCTTTCTTGGGGGGATTTGGCTTGGTGTTGTTTCCCGTCCTGTGGGGGGGTTTCTCAGGCCCCGGGTCGACCCGGCGGCGATCCTGGGCATCGTGCTGGCCGGGGTGATCCTCGGGCCGGCGGTGCTCGGGTGGCTGCATCCGAGTCCGCTGCTGAAGGAACTGTCGGAGGTTGGCGTCATCCTCTTGATGTTCCTCGCCGGCCTGGAGACCGATGTCTCCGAGTTCCGGCGAAACGCCGGCGCGGCAACCCTGGTGGCGGTGCTGGGGGTGGTCCTGCCCTTCATCGGCGGGTGGCTCTTGGCCGGCTTGCACGGCTACCCCACGCCGACGGCCATCTTCACCGGCACCCTGCTGGTGGCCACCAGCGTCAGCATTTCGGTCCAGACCCTGCGGGAACTCGGCCGGCTCCGGAGCCGGGAGGGCGTGACCATCCTGGGCGCCGCGGTGCTGGACGACGTCCTGGGCATCCTGGTCCTCTCCCTGGTCCTGGGGTTCCTCTCCGCCGGAGAGGGTTCTGGCCTGGGCAGCCTGGCGGGGCTCCTGGTGCGAATCGCCATCTTCTTCGTTGTGGCCGGCGCGGCCGGCCGGTACCTCCTGCCCGGCCTCCTGCGGTGGTTCGACCGGTTCCCGCTGCCTGCCGCCCGGCAGGGGGCGGCCATCGCCTGCGCCCTCTTCTTTGCCTTTACTGCGGAGGCCTTCGGGCTCGCGGGCATCGTCGGGGCCTACCTGGCGGGGCTGACTCTCTCCGCGGCCGGCGGACAGGAGGAACTCTACCACGACCTGGAGAAGACGGCCTTTGCCTTCCTGGTGCCCTTCTTCTTCGTCGGGGTGGGCCTCTCGGTACAGCTCTCGGGGCTCGCGGGGGAGGGCCTTGGCTTCATCGTCGTCCTGAGTCTCCTGGCCATCCTCACCAAGGTGGTGGGCTGCGGCCTGGGGGCACTCCTCAGCCGGTTTCCCCTGCGCTCGGCCCTTGGGGTGGGCGCTGGCATGGTCGCCCGGGGCGAGGTGGGGCTGATCGTGGCCGCCATCGGCCTGGACCGGCAGCTCATCGGCCCGGAGCTCTTCACCGCGATGGTGATCGTGGTCCTGGTCACCACCCTGGTCACCCCGCCCCTCCTGAAGCTGGTCTTCCGGGACGGGGCTGGCGCCCCGTCCGGGGCCGCTGGCCGTGAGGCCTGAGGGAGATATCCCCAACGTCATCCACGTTTTGTCCACAGTTGTTCACACTATCCACAGGCGGTTGTCGATAAAGATTTCGTACAAAACGCTTCCCGGGGCCGGCGGGGTTCATCCCTGGGGCCGGTGGGGTTCGTCCCTGGACCGGCGGGGTCCACCGGCCCCAGGGATTGTTTTAGTTCTACCGGCCTTGACGGGTCGGTTGTGGTACGCTAGGCTATAAAATGGCTGGATATTTGGTCGGTGAGGACCCGGCCCACCGTGGACTCCACGATGGTTGCAGGGCCCCCCCGAAGCGGATCGCGGGCCACGGAAAGACGCCGAGGCTGGGAGCCGCCTTTCCCAGTCGTTGGCCCCGGTCCTGTAACCCATGGTCCCTCGCTAACCGGGAGGGGGGCTATGGGTTTTTCGTTTCCCTACCGGGGGGGAGCACCGTTTCCGCTTTACTTCCCTACCTATACCTTTCGATTGCCAAAAGCTCAAGAAAATACAGTACATTTATAAAACGACTTCGGAAGGTGGTTCGTAGGGGGGGCATACCTTGGCCGCTGCGCTTGGCGCAATCGTGCTGCCCTTTGCGGGCGCCGTGCTGATGCCGCTTCTGTACCGGCTGCTGGGGCGCCGCCTGGGCTACGCGGCCCTGGCGGTGGCGGTAGCGACCTTGGCCCTGGTGCTGTCCATTCCCGAGGGGTTTTCCGGCACCGTGAACTGGGTGCCGCAGCTGGGCATTGCCCTGACGGTGCAGGCCGACGGCTGGGGGCGTCTCCTGGCGCTGCTTATCACGGGCATCGGCACCCTGGTGATGCTCTACAGCATCCTGTACCTGGGCGCCGAGGAGGACCTGGGGAAGTTCTACCTGTACATCCTCCTGTTCATGGGCGCCATGCTCGGGGTGGTGCTCAGCGGGAACCTCCTGGTTCTGTACGTCTTCTGGGAGCTGACCTCCGTCGCGTCGTTCCTGCTCATCGGCTTCTGGTACACCGAGGAGAGCGGGGTCTACGGCGCCGTCAAGGCGCTCCTCATCACCGTCAGCGGCGGCCTGGCTATGCTCGCGGGCATCACCATCCTCGGGTCCATCGCCGGGACCTATGAGCTGACGGCGCTAGTGGACCGGCGGTCGGAGGTGCTGGCCCACCCCCTCTCCGGGGTGGCGCTGGTCCTGATCCTCCTGGGCGCCTTCACCAAGAGCGCCCAGGTGCCCTTCCACATCTGGCTGCCGGACGCGATGGCGGCCCCGACGCCGGTCAGCGCCTACCTGCACTCCGCCACCATGGTCAAGGCTGGCCTCTTCCTGGTGGCCCGGCTCTGGCCCCTCTTTTCGCCCCACCCCTACTGGACGGGGCTGGTGAGCACCGTGGGCCTGGCCACCATGGTCCTGGGGGCTTACCTGGCCCTGCAGAAGACCGACCTCAAGGCCATCCTGGCCATGTCCACCGTCAGCCAGCTCGGGCTGATCCTCTCCCTCTTCGGCTACGGCACCGCCGAGGGGGTGGCGGCGGGGATCCTTCACCTGTTCAACCACTCCACCTTCAAGGGTCTCCTCTTCATGGTGGTCGGGATTATCGACCATATGACCGGTACCCGGGAGGTCACCCGGCTCTCGGGGCTGGCCAGGGCGATGCCCGTCACCGCAGCCCTGGCGGCCGTCGGTGCCGGCGCCATGGCCGGTGTGCCGCTGCTGAGCGGCTTCGTCTCCAAGGAGCTGTTCCTGGAGGCCAGCCTCCACGGGCCCCTGGGGGCTCTGGCGGCGGCGGTGGGGACCGGGGCGAGCATCCTCACCACCACCTACTGCCTGGTGCTGGCCCACAAGATCTTCTACGGCCCGGAGACCCACGACACCCCCAAGCACCCCCACGAGGCTCCCTGGCCGATGCTCCTGCCGCCGGCGGTGCTGGCAGCAGTGGTGGTGGCCGTGGGCGTCTACCCCGGCCTGGTGGAGCACGGGCTGGTGGCCCCCGCGGTGGCGGCGGTGCTGGGGGAGGAGCCGCACCTGCACCTGGCCCTGTGGCACGGCTTCACGCCGGCCCTGGGGATGTCGGCGGTTGCTCTCGTGGGCGGCCTGGTGGCCTACCGGCGGCTTGACGCCCTGGCGGCGCTCCTCGGGCGGATCGCCGGCAGCATCCGCCTCCACGCCAACGCCGTCTACGACTACCTCTGGTGGCGGGAAAAGGCGGTGGAGCGATGGGCCAGGGCCATCACCAGCTACCAGATGACCGGCTTCCTGCGGGATTACCTGGTCTTCATCCTCGGGGCAGCGGTGCTGGGCATCCTCACCACCGCCTGGATGAAAGGGCTCCGGATTGGAGAACTGAACCTCGCCCCTGTCGAGCCCCACGAGTGGGTGCTCATGGGCGTCATCGCCGCCGGGGCCCTGACCACGCTGCTTGCCCGGAACCGGCTGGTGGCGATCGCGGCCCTGGGCATCACCGGTCTTCCCGTCAGCCTCTATTTCGCCTGGATGCGGGCGCCGGACCTGGCCCTCACCCAGCTGGTCGTCGAGGTGATCACCACCGTCCTCTTCCTGCTGGTCTTCGCCCACCTGCCCCAGCTCAAGGTCGATCCCCCGACGCCCCGGTACCGGGACGTGAACGTGCTGGTGGCGGTGGCGGTGGGCGCGGTGGCAGCGCTTTATACGCTGCTGGCCGCTGGGCTCCGGCGGTTCCCCCCGGAGATCGCCCGGTACTACCTGGAGAACAGCTACGAGGCGGCGGGCGGCAAGAACGTGGTCAACGTCATCCTGGTGGACTTCCGGGGCTGGGATACCCTCTTTGAGATCACCGTCCTGTCCATGGCCGGGCTCGCCGTCTACTCCCTGACCAGGCTGGGGCGCTCCCGGGAGGCTGAGGAGGCCAGGGGAGGGGAGAGCTGGTGAAGCTGAAGGAATCTCCGGTCCTGGTCAGCATCGTCCACCTAGTCCTCTGGCCCGTCAAGCTGCTGGCCCTCTGGATCTTCCTGCGGGGGCACCATCTTCCGGGGGGCGGCTTTATCGCCGGCCTGGTCATGGCCGGGGCGGTCGCCCTCCTCCGGGGGATGGCCTACGGATACGAGGAAGCGGTACGGCTTCTGGACATCCCGTTCCCGGCGGTCCTGGGTCTGGGGCTTGCCGTGGCGACGGTGACGGTGCTGGGCCCGGCGCTTCTGGGGCATCCGGTGATGAAGCACGCCTTCGGTCGCCTCTCCCTGCCCCTTCTGGGGGAAGTGGAGTGGGCCACCGCCGTCCTCTTTGACCTGGGGGTCTTCGTGGTGGTGGTGGGGACCGTGAAGGCCATCCTGCTGCAGATTGGCGCCGGCAAGGCCAGGGAGCCGGGGCGCCCCGGCGCGGGGGAGCGGGGCGCCATGCCGATCCGGCTCCGGCGGTAAGGGAGGTGCCGGAAGGAGGTGCCCTCCGTGGAACTGCTGACAGCCATCGGGATCGGGGTCCTCTTTGCCGCGGGCACCTACCTGCTGCTGTCCAGGAACGTGGTGCGGGTGGTGCTGGGCAACTCCCTCCTGGCTTACGGCACCAACCTGATGCTCCTGGCCAGCGGTGGGCTGGGGCGCGGCGCCGCACCGGTGCTGGTGGAAGGCGTCGAGGTCTACACGGACCCCGTACCCCAGGCCCTGATCCTGACGGCCATCGTCATCAATTTTGGCGTGACGGCCTTCCTGCTCGTATTGGCCTACCGGATGGTGCAGGAACACCGGAGCGAAGACCTGGCGCACCTACGGGGGGTGGATGATGAATAACCTGGTCACCCTGCCTGTACTCCTGCCCCTCGCTACGGGTATCCTGCTGCTTCTGCTGCATGGCCGGGTCCGGGCCCAGCGGCTGATTAGCCTCCTCTCGGCCCTGGGGGCACTGGGGCTGGCCCTGTACCTGACCCGGGTGGTCTGGACCGACGGCATTCAGGTGGTGCAGGCCGGCGGGTGGGCCGCACCCTACGGCATCACCCTGGCGGTGGATCTGTTCAGCGGGATGATGCTGGTGCTCGCCAGCATCATCGAACTGGCCACCCTGGTCTTCCTCATGCGGGACAGCCAGCTGGAACAGGAGCGGGTGTTCCTCTACCCGGTGCTCCAGTTCCAGATGGTGGGGATTAACCTGAGCTTTGTCACCGGCGACCTCTTCAACCTGTTTGTCGCCTTCGAAGTGCTGCTGATGGCCTCGTACTACCTGCTCACCGCGGGCGGGAAGCCGGGGCAGCTCCGGGAGGGCTTCAAGTACCTGGTCATCAACTCCGTTGCCTCCACCCTCTTCCTGGCGACCATCGCCCTCCTCTACGGGGTGACCGGCACCCTGAACATGGCCGACGCGGCCCGGAAGGTGGCGGCCCTGGCCGGGGAGCCCATCGTCACCCTGATCGCCATCTCGTTCCTGATCGTCTTCGGCCTCAAGGGCGCCCTCTTTCCCCTCTACTTCTGGCTGCCCCGGTCGTACTACCACGCCCCGCCGGGGATTGCCGCCCTGTTTGCAGGGATGCTCACCAAGGTGGGCATCTACGCTCTGGTCCGGGTCTTCACCCTGATCTTCATCCACGACCCGGGCTTCACCCACACCCTGATCCTGGCCATTGCCGGGCTCACCATGCTCCTCGGGGTGCTCGGGGCCATCAGCCAGATGGACGTCAAGGCCATCCTCAGCTACCACATCATCAGCCAGGTGGGGTACATGGTGAAGGGGCTGGGGATCTACACCCCCCTGGCTCTGGCCGGCACGGTCTTCTACATCGCCCACCACATCATCGTCAAGGCCGCCCTGTTCCTCATCGCCGGGATCATCGTCCGGATCACGGGCACCACGGACCTGAAGCGGTTCAGCGGCCTCCTGGCCAGCCACCCCGGCCTGGGCCTCACCTTCCTGGCCACAGGCCTCTCCCTGGCCGGCATTCCCCCCTTCTCCGGCTTCTTCAGCAAGTTCGTGCTGCTCAGGGCCGGTGTGGAAGCCGGCACCTGGGGCATCGTTGCCGTGAGCCTCGTGGTCAGCCTGCTCACCCTCTTCTCCATGATCAAGATCTACTCCCGGGGCTTCTGGGGTGAGGCGACGGGCGAGCTCCGGCCGATTCCCCGGCTCGCTTACGCCCAGGTGATGGCGCCGGTGCTGCTGCTCCTCACCCTCTCGGTGGGCATGGGGCTGGGAGCCGGGCGCTTCATGGAGTTCGCGCTGGCAACGGCCGAACAGCTCATGCGTCCGGAAGCCTACATCGAGGCGGTTCTGGGGAGGTGATCCACCGTGGCGGTCTGGCAGCGTGCCTACTGGCTCCTGGCGCTGGCGGTGCTCTGGGTGACCCTCACCGAATCCTTCACCCTGGGGTCCCTGGTCGGGGGGCTGCTGGTGGCAGCCCTGGTGGTCGCGCTCTTCCCGGTCCCGGCGGTGGCGCTGGGCGCCGCCCGGGTCCGGGACCTCCGGGACCTGCCCGTCTGGCTCTGGCGGATGGCGCGGCTTTTGCTCTACTTTCTCTGGGAGTTGCTGAAGGCGAACTGGCACGTGGCCCGGCTGGCCATCGCCCGCCGTCCGGCCCTCAAGCCGGGGATCCTGGCCATGGAGCTCAGGGTGCGGAGCCCCCTGCAGGTGGCCCTTCTCGCCACCCTGATTACGCTCCCCCCTGGGACCGCCACGGTGGAGGTCTCGCCGGACTGCAGGGTGATGTACATCCACTGCATCGACGCATCGGACCCGGAGGCGGCCCTGGCGGTGGCCCGGCGGTTTGAGGAGCAGGTCCTGGAGGTGCTGGACTGATGGCGGCCGTCATGCTCCTCGCCCTCCTCGGCCTCTCCGCCGCCCTGGTGCTGACGGCGTACCGGGTGGTGGTGGGGCCCACGGCGGCGGATCGGGTGGCCGCGCTGGACAACCTCACCAGTGTGCTCATCGGCCTCCTGGTAGTGGGGTCCATGTACCTCCAGGAGCCGCACTACCTGGACTACGCGCTGGTCATCGCGGTCCTGGGCTTTGCCACCACGGTCGCGCTGGGCAAGTACCTGGAGGGGGGGAGGCTCTTTGAGCGGGATGGTGGCTAGCCTCTTGCTCCTGGTGGGCACGGTCTTTTCCTTGCTGGGCGCCGTTGGCCTGGTGCGGTTTCCCGACGTCTTTAGCCGCACCCACGCCACCGCGATGTCGACGACCCTGGGTACCCTCGGGGTGGTCCTGGCCGGCACCGTCTACTTCGGCGCCCAGGGGAGCGTGCCGTGGCGGCTCCTGCTGGTGATCCCGTTCCTGTTCTGGACCTCCACCGCCGGCGGCTTTGTGCTCCGGCGGGCGGCCCACCGCACGGGCGTCCCCCTGGCCCCGGAAACGGTGCAGGACGACCCGTGGGCTCCGACGGGAACCCTCGAGGAGCGGTACCGAAGCGCCGGCCACAGGATTGTACAGGGCCGGTGAGCGTGTTATAATCTTGCAGTACGATCGAGGGTACCCAGGGGCCTCGACCCGGGTGCGCCTCCCCGATCCAACTTCTGGTTGCATCTTCGGAATGGGAAAGCGAGGTATGGGCCATGGCGAAGGACATCCATCCGCCGTACGAGCAGACCACCATCACCTGCGCCTGCGGCGCGGTCTATCACGTGGGTTCCACCAAGAAGAACATCCGGGTGGACGTCTGCGGCAACTGCCATCCCGTCTACACCGGCGCCCGGGTCGCCGTTCGGACCGAGACGGGCGGCCGGATCGAGCGGTTCCGGAAGAAGTACGGGATGAACTAGACAGAGCGCAAGCTCTGTTTTTTTCTGATGGCTGATGGTTGATGGCTCATGGCGGGGGCGCCTCCTGGGGGGCCGAAGGGGGGAGAGCCGTTGCCCGAACCCGTCTTCTATGGCGGCCAGGCGGTCATCGAAGGGGTGATGATGCGGGGGCCGGAGTGGATGGCCATCGCCGTCCGCAAGCCGGACCGCAACATCGCGCTGCACGTGGAACGGGTCGATTCGGTGCTCCGGCGGTACCCGGTGCTGCGGCTGCCCATCCTCCGGGGCGTCATCGCCCTCTGGGAGACAATGAAACTGGGCCTGACGGCCCTCCTCTTTTCGGTCAACCAGGCGGCGCCGGAAGAGGAGCAGCTGAGCAAGGGGGAACTGACCATCACCACCGCGGTGGGCATCGTCCTGGCCCTGGCGGTGTTCGTGGCCCTGCCGACCTGGCTGGGGAGTCTTGTGGAGCGGAGCCTGGGAAGCGGCTGGTGGGTCCAGCTGCTGGAGGGCGGGATGCGGCTGGGCATCTTCCTGGGCTACCTGAAGGCCATCTCCCTGGTCCGGGACATCCAGCGGGTCTTCCAGTACCACGGCGCGGAGCACAAGGTGATCAACTGCTTTGAGGCGGGGGACGAACTGACCGTCGAGAACGTCCGCCGCCACTCCCGGGAGCACAAGCGCTGCGGCACGAGCTTTCTGCTCTATGTGGTGGTCATCTCCATCCTTCTCTTCTCCCTGGTGAACTGGCCCAACCTGTGGCTGAAGATTATCGGCCGGCTCGCCCTCCTGCCCCTGGTGGCCGGCATCTCCTATGAACTGATTCGCCTGGCCGGGCGGTACGACACGCCCCTGGTCAACGCCCTCAGCCGCCCGGGGCTGTGGCTGCAGGGCTTTACCACCCGGGAGCCCGACGACGACCAGATCGAGGTGGCCATCGCCAGTTTTCAGGCGGCCCGGGGCTTCGGGCTGCCCGGTTAGCGGGACCGTGGAGCCCGGGGCTTTCCTCCGGGCTCGGTGGGGGCCGGTGATCCCGTGTGGGGGACGCCGGTCCTTTCGTCTGCCGGGGGCGCCAGCGCTGACATCCGCCGGCAGGGGTCCCGGACGCCGGGGCACCTGGGGCGGGGCACCGAAGGGAGGAGGCAACGGTCGTGCTGGATCCGAGGGTGCTGGAGAAACTGGAAGGTGTGGAAGCCCGGTTTGCGGAACTGGAGGCCCGGCTGGCCGATCCGGCCCTGATCCAGAACCCGAAGGAGTACCAGAAGGCGGCCCGGGAGCACCGGCGCCTCGGGGAGATCGTGGAGGTCTTCCGGGAGTACCGGAAGGTCCTGGCGGACCTGGAGGGGGCCAGGCAGCTTCTGGACGAGGCCGATGAAGAGATGAAGGAACTGGCCAAGGAGGAGCTGGAGACCCTGCGGGACCGGGAGGAGGAGCTGGCCCAGCGGCTCCGGGTGCTGCTCCTGCCCCGGGACCCCAACGACGACCGGAACGTCATCATGGAGATCCGGGCCGGCGCCGGCGGGGAGGAGGCGGCCCTTTTCGCCGCGGACCTCTTCCGGATGTACACCCGCTACGCGGAGCGGCAGGGCTGGCGGGTGGAGGTGCTGGACGCCAACGAGACGGAGCTGGGCGGCTACAAGGAGGTCATCTTCCAGATCTCCGGCGAGGGCGCCTACAGCCGGCTGAAGTACGAGGGCGGCGTCCACCGGGTGCAGCGGGTGCCCATCACCGAGGCCCAGGGGCGGATCCAGACCTCCACCGCAACGGTGGCGGTCCTGCCCGAGGCCGACGAGGTGGACGTGGAGATTCCGCCCCACGAGGTGAAGATTGAGACACAGCGGGCCAGCGGCGCCGGCGGCCAGCACGTGAACAAGACCGAGTCCGCGGTCCGGATCACCCACCTGCCCACGGGGATCGTGGTCTACTGCCAGGACGAGCGCTCCCAGATCCAGAACCGGGAGCGGGCCTTCAAGATCCTCCGGGCCCGGCTCCTGGAGTACTACACCCGGCAGGCCAAGGCCCAGGAGGACGCCCAGCGCCGGGCCCAGGTGGGGACCGGCGAGCGGTCCGAGCGGATCCGGACGTATAATTTCCCGGAGAACCGGGTGAGCGACCACCGGATCAAGCTGACCCTCTACAAGCTGCAGGGGGTCCTGGACGGGGAACTGGACGAGATCATCGACGCGCTGATCGCCCACGACCAGGCCCAGAAGCTGGCCGCGGCGGAGGCGTGAGGCGGCCGGCCATGGCGAAGGCGGTGGCGGACTTGCTCCGGGCCGCGGCGGAGCGCCTCGGGGCCGCGGGGGTGGAGAACCCCCGGCGGGAGGCCGCCTGGCTCCTGGCTGGGGCCCTGGGAG
>QGUP01000439.1 GCA_003242505.1 Bacillota bacterium | reverse complement strand
AGATCAAGCTGCTCAAGCGTATCAGTTACGGCTTCCGGAACCGCGAGGTTTATGTGCGGAAGATGCTCCTTGCCTTTGTACCCTTGGCTTGGCTGACCGCCGTTCCACACTTATTGACCTAGAGCCGAGGGGGACCCAGCCGTCACAGGGAGGAGAAGCCATCGACAAGGTGGGCGCCGACAGGGGTGGTCAGAGGGGAGACAGGAGCGCTTCGAGGGGATAAAAAGGCGGCCCGGTTTGAACCCCGGGCCACCTGCACTGTACTGGTGTCGGAGGCGGGACTTGAACCCGCACGGGATTACCCCATACGCCCCTCAAACGTACGCGTCTGCCAATTCCGCCACTCCGACATGTTAGCTATTGGGAACTGGCCTGGGGGGCTCCCGCTCCCCTGCGGGCGGTCGCCCGTGCCGTTGCACCATGTATCATAGCAGACCTCGGGTCGGAATGCAACACCCCTGATCGATTCATGGCGACGTCCCGACCAGCCCCGGCGGCCCGGCGACCGCCGGGGCGGAAGGGCTCCGACGGGCTTCCGGCCTGCTGCTGCCGGCTTGCGGCTCCCGGCCTACTGCTCGATCTCCACCGGCCCCTTGATGGTCACCTGGCAGGAGAGCCGGTAGCCCTGCTTGATCAGCGCCTCGCCGAGCATGTTCATCTCCGCCTCGTTGGGCGGCGGCAGGAACTCCATGCCCTTCAGGACCCGCACCTTGCACTCGTCGCAGACACCGGCCTTGCACTGGAACTTCATCGGCAGCCCCTTGTCCAGGCAGCCGTCCAGCAAGGTGTCGGTGTCCGGCACCTCGATGCTGTGGGTCTGGCCCTGGAGGTGCACGGTAATGGGGATGAGCTTCTTCGGGGCATCGGCCTTGCTCTCCTGGGCCGCCTCCTCGCCGGGAACGGCCCGCCGGGTGAGGGCGATGTAACTCTCCGCCCGGACCAGGTCCCGCTCCCACTCCCGGGTCACCCGGGCCCAGGTGCTGCGGACAATGGCCCGCCAGGCATCCAGGGAGTTGTCCGCTCCCAGCACCTGCAGGTCATCGGGGATCTCGGCCCGCATGGTCCCCACGGCCTTCCAGGCGCCAGGGAGGTCCTTCCGCTCTTCCGGATCCTCCATGTCGATGCGGATCCCCCGGACCCCGACGCTGTTCTCGTACAGGCGGGTGATAAAGGCCTTGTAGATGGTCACCGCCCGGCTGGTGGCGGTCTCGGCGTCCTCAGCCCGCACGGTCAGGTAGATGTGGGTTTTGGTCAGGATCCGTTCGGCCACTGCCACAGCCGCGCCTCCCTCGTTCTGGCCATCGGCCCTATTATAGTCGAAGTGCATTCCCACCTTCAATTCTTTCAGCAGCCGTCCTTCTTCTCCGGCGCCCCCGCCCGGCGGGGCCGCCCCGACGGACCCGGGGCCGACAGGGACGGCCTCCCCGTTGTCGAATGACAGAAGTCATGAAGCAGGACGCGTGGCTGGAACTTGAGCGACAGATCGTCGAATGCACCGCCTGCCCCCGGCTCCGGCAGCACTGCCTGGAGGTGGCCCGGACCCGGCGCCGGCAGTTCCGGGACTGGGAGTACTGGGGGCGGCCGGTGCCGGGATTTGGCGACCCGGAGGCGGAACTCCTCATCATCGGCCTGGCTCCGGCGGCCCACGGGGCCAACCGGACCGGCCGCATGTTCACCGGCGACGACTCGGGAAACTGGCTCTACGAGGCCCTCTACCGCTATGGCTGGGCCAGCCAGCCCCGGGCGGTGAGCCGGGACGACGGCCTCGTCCTCCGGGGGGCGTACATCACCGCGGCCGCCCGGTGCGCACCGCCCCAGAACAAGCCCACCCCGGAGGAACTCCGGGCCTGCCGCCCCTTCCTCGTCCGGGAACTGCAGCTCCTCCGGCGGGTGCGGCTGGTGCTGGTGCTCGGCCGGGTCGCCCTGGACGCCTACCTCCGGGCCCTGCGGGACCTGGGCCATGACCCGGGCCGGCCGGCCTTCGGCCACGGGGCCTTCTACCCGCCGCCGGCGCCGGGGCTGCCGGCCCTCCTGTGCAGCTACCACCCCAGCCGGCAGAACACCCAGACCCGGCGGCTCACCCGGGAGATGTGGCACGAGGTCTTCGCCCGGGCCCGGGCCTACCTCGACGAAGGGGCCGGGGGCTGAGCCGCCCCCGGCCGGCCTCTTGCCTACCCGCCCAGCCGCCCCGCGGCCCGAAGCTGATCCACCGCCTCTCGGACCGCCGCGGCCAGGGGCGTCAGCGTCAGGCCCAGCTCCTCCGCCGCGGGCCGGGGGTCGCCGACGTTGCCGGCGGCCAGCATGGTCAGTTCGTCCAGGGTGGCCGGCGGGTTGGGGGTGAGCCGCTGGAGGACCGCCGCCACCGGCCGCATCAGGGCCATGGGCACCCGGACCATCGGCTTGCGGACCCCCATCGCCTGGGCAATCGCGCCGATGAACTCGGCGAAGGAGACCCGGTCCGGCCCGGCCAGGGCGCAAAACTGGCCCCTTGCCGGGCCCCCCAGGGCCGGGCGGAAGGGCCAGGCCAAATCCCGAACCCGTACCTTTAACAAATCTAACCCTCGCCCAAAAAAAAGAGGTGTAAAACACTGGAGAG
>QGUP01000438.1 GCA_003242505.1 Bacillota bacterium | reverse complement strand
CCCCGGGCGGTGGCCGCGGCGGTGGGGGGGGCGTGCCTGGAGGCCCGCCTCGACCGGCGGTCCGCCATCGTCGCGGTGGGGGGCGGGGCCGCGGGGGACCTGGCGGGGTTTGTGGCCGCCACTTACCAGCGGGGCATCGCCTTCGTCCAGGTGCCCACCACCCTCCTGGCGATGGTGGACGCCTCCGTCGGCGGCAAGGTGGCCATCAACCTGCCCCGGGCGAAAAACATGGTCGGGGCCTTCCACCAGCCCCGGCTGGTGGTGGCGGACCTCGCCACCCTCACCACCCTGCCGGACCGGGAGTACCGCTCCGGCCTCGCGGAGGTGGTGAAGCACGGCATCATCCGGGACCGAGGGCTCTTCCAGCTCCTGGAGACTGAGACCCAGGCGGTCCTGAACCGGGACCCCGGGGTGATGGCCGGGGTGGTGGAGCGGAACTGCCGGATCAAGGGGGCGGTGGTCTCCGCGGACGAGCGGGAAGGGGGCCTCCGGACCGTCCTCAACCTGGGCCACACCGTGGGCCATGCGGTCGAGGCGGTGGCTGGCCGGCTGGAGCGGGACGGGGACGCTGGCGAAGGGGCCGGGGCGGCCGCCGGCGGCCAGGTCTCCGGCGGCGCTCCTGGCAGCGGCGTCAGCGCCCCTGGGAGCAGCGCCGACGACGGCCTCCTCCACGGCGAGTGCGTGGCCATCGGCCTCGTGGCCGCGGCCCGGCTGAGCGCCCGGTCGGGGGTACTGGCCCAGCCGGACCTGCCGGAGCGGCTGGAGGCCCTCCTCCGGCGGTTCGGCCTGCCGGTGCGGCTGCCGCCGGGGGTGGACCCGGCGGCGGTGGAGGCCGCCATGGCCTACGACAAGAAGGCCACCGGCGGCCAGCTCCGGTGGGTGCTGCCCGTGCGCATCGGTCAGGTCCAGGTGACCACCTACGTGCTGCCCGAAGACGTCCGGGCGGTGCTGGAAGAACTCCGGTCGTAGGCGAGGGCGGGCCCTCCGACGGCCCCGGAAGCCTTCCGGTCCCAGGCCGGGGCTGGCCCTCCGACAGTCCCGGACATAGGCTGGGATGAGGGCCGTCGGAGGAGGGATGTACATGCTGCAGCGCCACTCCATCGTGGCGGAGCTGCACCGGAACATAGAGGCCCTGCGGGAAATCGTCGCTGGCCTCAGGGAGTCGGTGCAGGAGCGGGACCAGCGGCTCCGGCAGCGGGAGCGGGAACTGGCCGAGCAGGCGGAAGCCCTGGTCCAGCGGCAGAAGGAACTGGAGGCCCTGGCCCGGGACCTCCAGCACCAGCAGGAGGACCTGCGGGCCACGGTGCGGGACCTGCTCTCGGCCCGGGCCGCCCTCAGAGTCCGGGCCAGGGCCCTGCGCCGGCGGGAGGAAACCCTGGCCGCCCGGGCCGCGGTGCTCCTGGAGCGGGAGGCGGGCCGGCGCCGGGGCCGCCTGGGCGCCGGCGCCTGGGAACCGCTCGACCTGGCGGGGGGCGAGGAGCCGGTGGCAGAGGCCCTTCTGGCTCCACCCACGGAGGGGCCGGTCCACGGGGCGGTGGAGCAGGATGGCCAGGAGCCCGGGTCCGGAAAGGGGACCGGGGCGGAATCGACCTCAGCCCAGGAGACAGCAGGGCACCCAGGACAGGAGGGGGCAGCCGGAACTCCCGCCGACCCGGCCCCGGAGCCGCCGGAGCCAGTGTTGGTCCGAATTATCGGTCCCGGCGGCGAGGAGCAGGTGGTCGAGGCCCGGGTCCGCTGGGGGCTGGGGCCGGCATAAGACCCCGGAGGGTACCCCACTGGGGGTACCCTCCGGCTGGACGGGATGTGCACCGGAACCGGGGGCGCCCCGGAGCAGGCGGCGCCCCCGGCCGCCTTTTTCATGCCCCGGGGTTGTGGTTTCCGCTCCCCGGGGCCGGAATCCGCTGCTCCCTCAAACAGCCGCGGCCCTCCGCAGCAGCCTTCAGCAGTAGGTCGAGAAGTGGCAGTCGCCCATCTTGGCGACCTTGAACTGCTCCAGCCGCTCCACCTTGACCACGACCCGGACCACGTCTTTCTGGACGATCTTCCCGATCCGGCCGTGATCGTCTTTGTACTCCTCCTCGCACTGGGCCACGACCTCGGCCTCCTCCAGCTGGCACAGGAGGTCGCGGGGGTCCAGTTTGTGGCACTGGCTAAAGGGGATGTCCAGGGCCACCTCGACCAGGGTGCAGAAGGGGACTTCGACCAAGCAGTGGTCGCAACTGCACCCGCCCAGCGGCCTCTGGCGGGTGCCCGGTCTGGGGTGGGAACGTCGGTACGGTTGGCGCCTGGCACACTGGCGGTTCACTCCGTTGACCGATGTGGGGGACGGAGCAACAGCAGCAGATCCGCAGGCTGGGACTGCGGCTCGAAGAGCAACTGATACGGCCGTACCCAAATCGGGGTTTCCGTGAGCAGTCCGTCCTCACTGTTCAGGTACTTTCTCATCGCCGCAACGTACCGGCGCTTCATGTCGGGCGGCGGCGGATCGCCCGATTTCAACTGCGTATAAGCCCAGGCCAGGGCCTGGATGGGGCTCATGGCTCCCCGGGTGTTGAGCACGATGGGGGACTTGTCTGGAACCTTTTTGAGGGATTAAGGGG
>QGUP01000437.1 GCA_003242505.1 Bacillota bacterium | reverse complement strand
CGGGCGGGCTCCCCGGAGGCCGGCCCTTCCCCGCCGCCCACCCCCGGCTCCCCGTCCCCGGCCGGGCCGCCCTCCATCCCGGCGGGCCCGGCCTCCGGCTCGGCAGCCGCCTCCCCCTCGCCGGACTCAAGCTCCTCCCCGGGCAGGGGCCATCCCAGGGGCGGCGCCAGCAGCCGTTCCTCCCGGCCGCAGCCGGTGCAGACCCGGAAGTAGCGCCGGCGGAGGTGCCAGCGCCAGGGACCTACCTCCACCCGCAGGGACCGGGCCCGGAGGAGGTGGCGCCGGTCCCGGCCGCACCCCGGGCAGTACTCCACCCCTGCGTTGTACTCCTCGGTACCCCGTCCCAGGTACAGGGCCACCTTCTCACCCCCCGGTCGGCAGCGCGCCGCTTCCCGCCTAAAGGGCGAAGCTGAGCTGGTTCCCTTCCGGCAGGCCCTTGAGACAGCCGTGGGCCTGGAGAAGCTCCATCACCGTCTTGTTCAGCCGGGCCCGGTTGCGGAGGTCCTCCACCGACTGGAAGGGGGCCTCCTCCCGGGCCTGGACGATGGCCCGGGCCGCGGCCTCCCCGAGGCCGGGGAGGCTGATGAAGGGGCAACGGAGGGTCTTCTCTCCCTCGATGGTGTACCGGACCGCATCGGACCGCCACAGGTCCACGGGCAGGAAGCGGATGCCCCGGAGCAGCGCCTCCAGGACCACCTCGTATTCCACCAGGGCCTCCTTCTCCTTGGGCGAGGCGTCCTTGCCCTTCTGCTTGATCTGCTCCATGTAGGCCCGGACCGCGGCCTCGCCCTTCACCAGGAGGTCCGCATCCAGGGCTCCCGCGGCCCGGACGGTGAAGTAGGCCGCGTAGAAGAGGGTGGGCATGTACACCTTGAACCAGGCGATCCGCAGGGCGGAGAGGACGTAGGCCGCCGCGTGGGCCTTCGGGAACATGTACTTGATCTGCTTGCAGGACCAGATGTACCAGTCCGGCACCCCCGCGGCCCGCATGGTCTCCTCCATCTCCGGGGTGAGGCCCTTGCCCTTGCGCACCGACTCCATGATCTTGAAGGCCATGGCCGGCTCGATGCCCCAGTACATCAGCCGGAGCATGATGTCGTCCCGGGTGGGGATGACGGTCTGCAGGGTGCAGATGCCCTTGCGGATCAGTTCCTGGGCGTTGTTGGTCCAGACGTCGGTGCCGTGGGAGAGGCCCGAGATCCGGACCAGGTCCGAGAAGGTCCGGGGCATGGTCTCGCAGAGCATCCGGCGGACGAACCCGGTGCCCATCTCCGGGATGGCGATGGAGCCCAGGTCGTACTCCACCTGCCCCTCCTTGAGCCC
The DNA here is from genome assembly GCA_003242505.1 of Bacillota bacterium. Taxonomy (GTDB): domain Bacteria; phylum Bacillota; class Sulfobacillia; order Symbiobacteriales; family ZC4RG38; genus ZC4RG38. Next base: position 1,278 of record QGUP01000437.1, on the reverse strand, counting down.
CAGGACCCGGGCCCCCTCCCCGGGCCGGAAGAGGGCCAGGACCTTCTCATCGTTCATCGGGATGGAGGTGACGTCCAGCCGGCCGTCGGGGAGGAACCGGAGCCCCTTGCGCAGGTGCTCCGGCACCGGGTGCTCCGCGGTCAGGTCCTGGAGCATCCGCAGCATGGTGGGATCGTCGTGGCCGAGGATGTCCAGCTTCAGGAGGGCGTTCTCAAAGCTGTGGTAGTCAAAGTGGGTGGTCCGCCAGCCGGACTCCTTGTCGTCCGCGGGGTACTGGACCGGGGTGACCTCCTCCACCTCGACCCCCACCGGCACCACCACCATGCCGCCGGGGTGCTGGCCGGTGGTGCGCTTCACGCCGGTGAGCCCCCGGGCCAGCCGGTCCACCTCCGCCTCCCGGAGGCGCCGGCCGGTCTCCTCCGCCCAGGTCCGGACCATGCCGTAGGCGGTCTTCTCCGCGATAGTGCCGACGGTGCCGGCCTTGAAGACCTGGCTCGGTCCGCCCAGCAGTTCGATGGAGTACTGCTGGACCTTGGCCTGCACCTCCCCGGAGAAGTTGAGGTCGATGTCCGGCACCTTGTCCCCCTTGAAGCCCATGAAGGTCTCGAAGGGGATGTCCTGGCCTTCCTTCATCAGCTGCTCCCGGCCGCACCGGGGGCAGGGCTTGTCCGGCAGGTCGTACCCCGAACCCACCGAGCCGTCGGCGAACCACTCGACGTAGTGGCAGTCGGGGCAGACGTAGTGGGGCGGCAGGGCGTTCACCTCGGTGATGCCCATGCACCAGGCCACGAAGGAGGAGCCCACCGACCCCCGGGACCCGACCAGGTACCCGAGTTCGTGGGACTTCTTCACCAGGAGGTGGGAGATGTAGTAGACCACCGCGTAGCCGTTGCCGATGATCGCGTTGAGTTCCTTCTCTATCCGCTTCTGCACCAGCTCCGGCAGCGGGTCGCCGTAGATCTCCTTGGCCCGGCGCCAGGTCATCTCCCGGACCTGCTCCTCCGCCCCCTCGAGCTTCGGGGCGAAGAGCTTGTTGGGCACCGGCTGGACCTTTTCGATCCGCTCCGCGATCCGGTTCGGGTTCTCGATGACGATCTGCCGGGCCACCTCCGGCGGCAGGAACCGGAACTCCTGGAGCATCTCCTCGGTGGTCCGGAAGTAGCAGGGGCCCTCGAAGGCCTCCCGCCAGCCGATGCCGTGCTTGAGGATAGTCCGGAGGATCTCCTCGTGGGGGTCGAGGAAGTGGACGTCGCCGGTGGCAACAACGGCCTTCCCAGG
>QGUP01000038.1 GCA_003242505.1 Bacillota bacterium | reverse complement strand
CGAGAGGGTCCGCTGCATGATCTCCATCCGCTGCCGGGCCTCCGGGGTCTTGGGGTCGGCGATGAGGACGCAGTAGGAGCGCTGGGTCCCCCGACCCACCCGGCCCCGGAGCTGGTGGAGCTGCGCCAGGCCGAACCGGTCGGCCTCCTCGATGATGATCACCGTGGCGTTGGGCACGTCGACCCCCACCTCCACCACGGTGGTGGCCACCAGCACCTGGATCGCCCCTTCCCGGAAGGCGGCCATCACCGCGTCCTTCTCCTCCGGTTTCATCCGGCCGTGAAGGAGCCCGAAGCGCACCTCCGGGTACTTGGCGGAAAGCTCCTCGTACAGCGCCGTGGCCGCCTGGGCCTCGAGCTTGTCCGACTCCTCCACCAGGGGGGCGATGACGTAGGCCTGCTGCCCCGCCCGGATGAACTTCTCCACCAGCACCTGGTAGACGTGGTCCCGCTGGTCCGGGGTGCGCCAGGCGGTGGCCACCGGCTGCCGGCCCGCGGGCTTCTGCTCGATCCGGGAGACGTCCAGGTCCCCGTAAAGGGTCATGGCCAGGGTCCGGGGGATGGGGGTGGCGGTCATCACCAGGGTGTCGGGGTACCGCCCCTCGATCCCCTTGGCCTGGAGCCGGGCCCGCTGCCGGACGCCGAACCGGTGCTGCTCGTCGATCACCACCAGGGAGAGCCGGGGGATGACCACGTCGCTCTCCAGCAGGGCGTGGGTACCGATGGCGATCTGCGCCGCGCCGTGGCGGAGGGCGGCCAGGGCCTCCTCCCGCTCCCGGCGCTTGAGGCTGCTCGTGATCAGGACCGGCCGGATCCCCAGAGGCTCGAGGAGCCGCCGGAGCCCCAGGTAGTGCTGCTCCGCCAGGATCTCCGTCGGCGCCATCAGGGCCGCCTGGTAGCCGCTGTCCACCGCCACCACCATCGCCGCGGCCGCGACGATGGTCTTCCCCGAGCCCACGTCCCCCTGGAGGAGCCGGTGCATCGGCCGGGGGGACTCCATGTCCGCCCGGATCTCCCGGATCACCCGCTCCTGGTCCGGGGTGAGCTCAAAGGGCAGGGCCGCCCGGAAGGCTTCCCAGAGCCGGCCCGAGGGCTGGTGGCAGATGCCGTGCCGGGGGTCCTGGACCCGCTGCTTGAGCAGCTGCAGCCCGACCTCCAGGAGAAACAGCTCCTCGAACCGGATGGTCCGCAGGGCCGCCTCCAGGGTGGCCCGGTCCGTGGGCCAGTGGGCCTCCTGCCAGGCCACCGGCGCGGGGAGGAGGTTTTGCCGCCGGGCCACCTCCGGCGGGATCCGGTCCGGCATCCGGGGCGCTCCGAGGAGCACCGCCTCCCGCATCAGCCGGCGCATCTCCCGGGGCCGGAGCCCCTCGGTAAGCGGGTAGACCGGCACCAGCCGGCCGGCGTGGAGGAGTTCCGCCTCCTCGTCCTGGACCACCTCCCACTCGGGGCTGACGAACTTGGGCTGGCCCCGCTCCCGCTCCACCTTGCCGCTCAAGACCACCGTGGTCCCGGGCGGGAGGGTCCTGGCAATCCAGGGCTGGCCGAACCAGACCGCCTGGCCGTAGGCGGTGCCGTCGGTGATGAGGGCCGCCACCACCGGCACCCGCCGGCCCTGGTGCTCGGCGATGCTCTGGATCCGCACCTCCACCGTCGCGGTCTCCCCGGGCCGGACCTCCCGGAGGCTCCGGAACTGGGTCCGGTCCAGGTGGTACCGGGGCAGGTGCTGCACCAGGTCCCGGACGGTCCTGAGCCCCATCTTGTACAGGAGTTTGGCCCGGGCGGCACCGACCCCCTTGACGTACTGCACATCCCGGCTCAGGATGGGGTCCTCCCCCTGCACCGGTTCTCCCTCCTCGACACGGGTGGAGGGGAGGCCGCCCCTCCCCTCCGTTCACCGACGCCGGCCGCCTCGGGCATGGCCCCGGGGCGCCGGCCGATTCCCTCTTCAGACCTGCCGGGTTCAGACCTGCCGGGCTGACGGGCTTGCAAGCGCCCGAAGGCTCCCGGCGGAACTCCCCACGAGTCCAGGCGAAACCCGATTACTCCAGGCTAAAGATGTAGAAATAGAGCGGCTGCCCGCCGTACTGGACGTCCACCTCGCACTGGGGATAGAGCCGGCGGAGTTCCTCGGCCAGGGCCTCGGCCCGCTCCTGGTCGACACCCTCGCCCCAGTACAGGGTGATGATCTCGCCGGAGCGTTCCGCCATCATCTGGCCCAGGACCGCCTTCACCGTCTCCTCCGGCGTCGCCCCGGTGGCGACGATCTGGCCGTTCCAGATGCCGAGGATGTCCCCCTCCCGGATGGCCATCTCCCCGAAGGTGGTGTCCCGGACCGCGTAGGTGACCTCGCCGGTCTGAACCTCATCCAGGGTCCGGAGCATCGCCTGCCGGGTCTTCTCGGGGTCGCCGTTGGGCTGCCAGGCCAGCAGGGCGGCGATGCCCTGGGGGATGGACCGGGTCGGGATGACGTGGACCTCTTTCCGGGAGAGGGCCGCCGCCTGCTCCGCCGCGAGGATCACGTTCTTGTTGTTGGGCAACACGAAAACCCGATCCGCCGGGCAGGCCTCGATGGCCTCCAGGAGGTCCTGGGTGCTCGGGTTCATGGTCTGGCCGCCCCGGACCACCCGGGCGACCCCCAGGCTCTTCAGGATCGCCTCCAGCCCATCCCCGGCCGCCACAGCCACGACGGCGCTCGCCCCCGCTTCCGCCGGGTCAGACGCCCGCTCCGCCGCCGGAGCCGGGGGCGGGGCAGGTTCTGGGGATGGGGCGGGGGCAGGGTCTGCCGCTGCGGAGGACGACGGCGGGTCGCCGGCGGCCGCGCCGGCCCGGGCCAGCAGGTCGGCGTGCTGCTCCCGCATGTTGTGGATCTCGATCCGGATGAGTTCGCCAAACCGGAGGCAATAGTCCAGCACCCGGCCCGGGTTGTCGGTGTGGATGTGGACCTTGGCCAGATCCGGGGAACCCACCACGTACACCGAGTCCCCCATCTGGTTCAGCTGCTCGGCGATGGTCTGCAGGGGAATCTCCCGGCCCCGGATGAAGAACTCGGTATCGTAGGGGTACCGGATGTCGGAGATCTCCTCGTCGACCCGGAAAGCCACCGTGGTGGCGGGGGAGGCGTCCCGTCCGGCCTCCCGGTCCGGAACCACCGGCGCGCCGGACACCGCCGCCTCCACGCCCTGGCCCTCCCGGGCCCGGAGGGCCGCAAGGTAACCCGCCAGGATGAAGGTGTAGCCCTTGCCGCCGGAGTCCACCACCCCGGCCTTCTTCAGCACCGGCAAGAGTTCCGGAGTCCGCTCCAGGGCAGCCAGGGCCGCCCGGTGGGCGGCCTCCAACACCTCGATCACATCGCCGGTGTTCCGGGCCGCCTGCACCGCCGCCTGGGCCGCCTCCCGGGCCACGGTGAGAATGGTGCCCTCCACAGGCTTCATCACCGCCTTGTAGGCGGTCTCCACCCCCGCCTGGAGGGCCCGGGCCAGGTCCCGGGCGTCCAGAACGGTCCGGTCCGCCGCGTAACGGGCAAAGCCGCGGAAAAGCTGGGAGAGGATCACGCCGGAGTTGCCCCGGGCTCCCATCAGGGAACCCTGGGCCAGGGCCTGAGCCACTGCCCCCACCGTCCGGTCCGGGGCCCGCTCCACCTCCCGGGCCGCGGAGAGCATGGTCAGGGACATGTTCGAACCGGTATCCCCGTCGGGCACCGGGAAGACGTTCAGGGCGTTGACTGCTTCCTTGTTGGCATCCAGCGTACGGGTCGCTTCCAGGACCATGGCCTTCAAGAGCGGGCCGTCAACCTGTTTGATGGGCAACCGACTTCCTCCCTCGCAACCGGTGGCTGGGACAGACGCGCCGTTCCGCCTCAGGGCTGGTAGCCGACCTTGACGCCCTGGACGTGGATGCGCACCGCCCGCACCTTCAGGCCCGTCATGCTCTCTACCACGTATCGGACCTTTTCCGTCACGTTGCGGGCAATCTCGCTGATCCGGGTCCCATAACCCACCACAATATAAAGATGAATCTCAAGCTCGTTGCCGTCCACATGGACCTCCACCCCCCGGGCCAGGTTCTCCCGGCCCAGGAGTTCCGCAATCCCGTCCTTCAGCCGGGTGGAGGCCATGCCCACGATGCCGTAGCACTCGGTGGCCGCCATCCCCGCGAGGGTGGCCACCACCTCACCGGACAGGGTGATCCGGCCCAGCTCCGTGACCCGCTCCACGGCTGACCGTCCCCCTTTTCCCGCGTTCAGCCCCATTTCTTTCTGCCCCCAGGGGGAAAACTCCTGCCGCACCCTGCCGCGGCCCTGAAAGCCCGCCACCCTTGTCACCCTGTACCGGCTGTGCTAACATATCGTGTGTGCCTTGTGCCTGTGGCACGGCCCGGGAAGGGGGTGTACGTTCGTGGCACGGCTCTGCGAGGTCTGCGGCAAGAAGTGGTGGCGGGGCAAGCAGGTCTCCCACTCCCACATCCGGACCAACCGCACCTGGTCGCCGAACATCCAGCGGGTCCGGGCCCTGGTGAACGGGAAGAAGGTGCGCCTGTACGTCTGCACCTCCTGCCTGAAGGCCGGCAAGGTCCAGCGGGCGGTCTGAGTCGCCCGGTTGCCCGGCGGGGCCAGGACCGGTCCAGGCGGCCAGAAGGCATCGCCCGGGAGACACCGCCCCGGCAGGCTCCGCCTCGGGCAGATGGCGCCCGGAAAGAAGCCGACCCGATTTACGGGGCGGCTTTTTGTTTTTCTCCCCGGGCCATCCTGGCCCTGGCCCGAGGCCCCGCACTTCGGCAGGCCTTAGTCCTCCCGGGGCGGATCGGGCGGCCGGGCCGCCTCCTCCCGAAGGGCCGCGAGTTCCGCCCCGGTGAAGTGGTAACGCTCGCCGCAGAACTCGCAGGTGACCTCGGCGCCGCCGTCCTCCTCCTCCATCCGCCGGAGTTCCTCCGCCCCAAGGCTCACAAGCACCCCGGCGACCCGCTCCCGGCTGCACCGGCACCGGAACCGGAGGGGCTGCTTGTCCAGGATCCGGTAAGCAAAACCAGCGAGCACCCGAGCCGCCATCTCCTCCGGGCTCATCCCCGCGTCGATGGCGGAACTCACCGCGCCGAGGTTCCGGATGTTCTCCTCGAGCTGTTCCCGGTGCTCCTCCCGGGTGGCCGGCATCAGCTGGAGCAGGTAGCCGCCCGCAGCCTGCACCCGGCCCTCCGGGGCCACCAGCACCCCCAGGGCCACCGCCGAGGGGGTCTGCTCCGAGGTCCAGAGGTACCGGGTCAGGTCCTCCGCGATCTCCCCGCTGACCAGGGGCGCGGAACCGACGTAGGGCTCCTTGAGCCCCATGTCCCGGATCACCACCAGTTGCCCCTGCCGGCCCACCGCAGCGCCCACGTCCAGTTTGCCCTGGGCGTTGAGGGGCAGGTCCACATGGGGGTGGTGGACGTAACCCCGGAGGTTCCCCTCCCCATCGGTTTCCGCGGTGATGGTGCCGAGGGGACCGCCGCCGGCGATCCGCAGGGCGAGGGTCTCCCGGCCCTTCAGGTTCGCCCCCAGCAAGGCGGCGGCTGTCAGCGCCCGGCCGAGGGCGGCGGTGGCCACCGGCCAGGTGTCGTGCCGCCGCCGGGCCTCCTCCACCGTTTCGGTGGTCACCGCGGCCAGGAGGCGAATCAGGCCGTCCTCGCTGAGGGCCCGCACCAGGTAGTCGGCCATGGTTGTCCATCCCCTCAAGGACGAATGCCGAGTTGGGCAGCCGCCCGGTGGCTGCCTGCAGGCGCCGGCCCCGGGACGGCTGCCGGAGACGGCTCTCGGTATCCTGTATCCTTAGCTGCCCTTTGTGTATCCTTTGCTGCCCCTATTGTAGCGAACCGCCGGCGCTGAGAAAAATCCGCGCCAGCGGCCCCGCCCGGCTACCGCCGCCCTCCCCAGGCGGCTACCCGGCCCCCTCGGCCCGCCGGGAAAAGACCGAGAGGATCGCCAGCACCATCTTCCCCAACGGGCGCGGCAGTCGGATCACCTTGATGCGCAACCGCTCCTACCCCCTTCCCCTGCTCTGCGCAGGCCGCCTAGCGGAGGGTTCGCACGGAATAACCGAGGTATGTGAGCAATCCGCCCGCCGCCGCGCCCCACACCTGAAGGGGCAGGGAGAGCAGCAGGATGATTCCCCCCAGGGCCATCAGGCCGTACCCGGCCCACGCCGTCGGGCGGCCGATCCTCCTCCGGCCCAGGCGCATGGGGCATCCCTCCCCTCTCCCGGCCGCGGAAGACCGGTGTCACCGCTACCTTATGCGGGCGGATCCACCGGTGTGTCCGGTGCTGGCAGTTCCCGGCGCGGGCCCCTGGCCCACCTGCCGGCGCTGGCCCCGCGCCCCAGGCCGGGAGCATCCCCGACAAGGGTCCGCCAGCCTTCCGGCTCAGCCCCGGAGGGCCGCGATGGCGCCGGCCAGGTCGGGCTGGCCGAAGACCGCGGTCCCGGCCACCAACACCGTGGCACCGGCCTCCCGGCAGAGGGGGGCGGTCTCGGGGGTGACGCCGCCGTCCACCTCCACCTCCACCCGGTCCTCGAGGCCCGCCTCCGCCAGCATGGCCTTCAGCCGCCGGAGTTTGGGCAGCACCTGGGGGATAAACCGCTGGCCCCCGAAACCGGGGTTGACGGTCATGATCAGCACCAGGTCCACCAGTTCCAGCACATGCTCAATCATCGCCAGGGGTGTGTGGGGGTTGAGGGCCACCCCGGCCTTCACCCCCGCCTCCTTGATCTGGGTGAGCACCCGGTGGAGGTGGGGGCAGGCCTCCACGTGGACGGTGATCAGGTCGGAACCCGCCCGGACAAAGTCGCCGATGTACCGCCCGGGCTCGGCGATCATCAGGTGGGTGTCCAGGGGCAGTCGGGTCCGTTCCCGGAGCCGGGCCACCACCGGCGGCCCGAAGGTCAGGTTGGGGACGAAATGGCCGTCCATCACGTCCAGGTGGGCCCAGTCCGCCCCGGCGGCCTCGATCCGCTGCAGCTCCGCCCCGAGTTCGGCAAAGTCCGCGCTCAGGAGAGAGGGTGCGACCTTCACCCGTTGCGGTTCGATGACGATGGCCAAGGGAGCCGCCTCCTCCTGCCGGTCCGTCCTTCGATTCGCCCTTCCCCGGCCGGCGGCCGGCCGGGGCTCAGCCTCTTTCATGGTAACCGGCGGCGCAGGAATTGACAACGGTTCCAAGTGGACCTATAATTCGATACTGTTACTCGCTGCAGCGAGGCATGACAACTGCATAGGGACCACCCCTTATCGAGAGCGGCGGAGGGACTGGCCCGATGAAGCCCGGCAACCCGAGCGCGAAGGCGCTCGAAGGTGCCAATTCCAGCGGTGACCGCACGGTCCACCGGCAGATAAGAGGGTGAGGTCTGCCCACAACGTGCATGCAGCCTCCCCTCAGCCGGGGGAGGCTCCTTTTGTGCCTTCGGGAGGCTCCCGCCGCGCGTCGCCGTCGCTGGGCCGGCCCCGGGGCCGGAGGGGCCCGCCGCCCGGTCGGCGCCGCCGGGCGGCGCACCCTGGGACCGGCTCCGCCTCGCCGCTCCCGCCCCGGAAAACACCACCCCTGCGGAGAGGAGAGCTGACCATGGCGACCTTCCTGCCCCGTTCCCGCGGGCGGCGGATCCTGCCGGCCGCCCTTGCGCTCCTCGTGCTGATTCTCTCCGGCTGCGCCGGCCGCACCCCCGGCCCGGCCTCCGCCGCCGGCCCCGGCGGCTCCGGCCCGGCATCCCAGCCTGAGTCCCCGGTGCTCCGGGTCGGGGCCACCCCCGAGCCCTGGGCCCCCATCGTCAGGAAGGCGGCGGAGATTGCCGCCCGGGAGGGGGTCACCATCGAACTTGTCGAGTTCAACGACTACGTCAAGCCCAACCTGGCCCTGGCCGACGGCGAGATCGACGCCAACCTCTTCCAGCATCGGCCCTACTTCGATAACTTCAAGGCGACCCGGGGGCTGAAAATCGCCCCGGCCAGCGGCCCCCTCTACATCGTGCCCATGGCCGTTTACAGCCGGAAGGTCTCGAGCCTGGACCAGGTCCTCGAGGGGGCGCTGGTGGCCGTCCCCAACGATCCGGTCAACCAGGGCCGGGCGCTCCTCATCCTCGCGGACGCAGGGCTAATCCGCCTGCCCGAAGGCCTGGGGGCTCAGGCATCGGTCCGGGATATCGCCGACAACCCCCGGAAGCTCCAGTTCCGGGAACTGGAGGCCTTCCAGCTCCCTCGGAGCCTCGACGACGTCCACCTGGCGGTGATCCCGGGGAACGTCGCCCTGGGCGCCGGCCTCTCCCCCAGGAAGGAGGGCCTCTTCGTGGAGAAGGACCTGAAGACCTGGGCCAACATCGTCGCCACCCGGGAGGGCGAGGAGAACCGGCGGGAGGTGCAGGTTTTCCTCCAGGCCCTCAAGTCCGAGGAGCTGCGGGCCTGGCTCGAGGAGGCCTACGAGGGTGCGGTCTATCCGGTGTACGAGGACTGAGTCTGCCCGGTCTACCAGGACTGAGATCCGCCGCCCCAGCGGAGGACGCCGCACCGAACCCCCCGCCCGGATACGCCGGGCTTGAAGGACATTGGGTCGGCAGAGCCTCGGGGTCGAGGTCCGCACATCCGAAGCGGACACCAAGGAGATGGCCGGGGCGGGGATCCCTCCACCCACGCCCCGACCGAGTCCGGCAGTCGCAAACACGGCTCCTGGGGTTGCGTGCCCCAGGGGCCTTTTCATGGTTCTACGGCCCCGGATGATGGGCTGTGGGCGAACAAAATCAGCCTCCAGGGGTTCTCAAGCTCCGAGTTGCGGAGTAGAATGTTAAATGAACCTAACACAAGCCTGAAAGCCGGTGAGTTTACATGTCCGGAAATGTTATTCCGGTACGACTTCGCCAATGGCGGGAGCACCTGGGGCTTACCCAGGAAGATCTGGGGAAGGCCGTTGGTGTGGCCCGGCAGACCATCGCGGCCTGGGAATCCGGTGAGACCTCCCCCACCCTGACCCAGTTGTTCCGGCTGGCCAGGGCGATGACCGTGCCGCTCGATGCTCTGCTCGGAGAGCCCGCCAGCGATGATGCGGCCATCCTGTTCCGAGCCGATGATCCCGCGGCCCTGGCCCCTGAACTCCGAGCCGCTGTGGCCCGGAAGGTAGCTGACTATGCCGAAGTGGAACGGCTGGCCGGTGAAACCCCCGCCGTACCTCCAGCGTGCCCAGTGGAAGGCTACGACCCGGACCAGATCGAGGAGATCGCCCGCCGGGTGCGGAACTGGTTGGGCCTTGACGACGGGCCTCTTTTCGATGTTTCGTGGTTGGAGACCATCGGCATCAAGGTGATCTTCCAGGATCTCCCGGACCAGGTTTCCGGGTTTTCCGCCTTCAACGATGCCTGGGGGGTCGCCATCATTGTGAACCGGCGGCATCCGGGGGAACGGCAGATCTTCACTTTGCTCCACGAACTGGGCCACGCGATTCTCCATCGCAAGGAGTTCAACACCGCCCATGAGGCTTCCCAGGGGCGGCGTGACCCACGCGAGAAGGCGGCAAACCACTTCGCGGGAGCCGTTCTCCTTCCCACCAGCATCCTGGTACGGGAGCTACGGGCGTGGCAGGGCCGGTGGCTTCCTGAGCCGCTATTGCTGGACCTGAAGCGCCGCTACCGGGCCAGCATGAGAACCATTCTGTACCGGGCGGCTCAGGCCCGGATCATCTCGCAGAAGCAGATGGGCCAGCAAATCGGAATCCTGAACCGCAAGTACGGTGAGGATTGGGAACCCGGCCAGTTGCCGCCGTTGGAGGAACCCACCCGACTCCGCAAGCTGGTGTTCCGGGCCCTGGCGGACGGCCAGATTACCACCTCGCGGGCCGCAGAGATTCTGGGTGTATCGGTCTCTGCCATCCGGGATGAGATGGCGGCCTGGCTGGAGGGGCCGTCAGTATGATTCTCTTGGCCGATACGAACGTGCTTATCGACCTCTGGCACGTCGGCGGCCTTGGAATCCTGCCCCGCATCGCCCCTACAGAGGTCCTGGACGTGGTGCTGGAGGAATGCGAAGAGGCGAGGAATCCCGGGATTCACGAACAGATATCCGTCGCCGGTATCACAACCGTCCCTACGAGGATGGATTGGTGGTGGGAGGCCCGGTCCCTGAAGAACAGCCGGTTGAGCGATGTTGATACCCTGAACCTGTATTATGCCCTCCAGTTCAAGAGGCTTCTTCTGACCAACGAAGACCCTCTGAGGCAGAAGTGTGGCCAGTTGAACGTGCGGGTTCATGGAACCCTGTGGG
>QGUP01000037.1 GCA_003242505.1 Bacillota bacterium | reverse complement strand
CACAAACTCTACACAGAGTCGGTCGTCGGCGGCGTCGGTTGTGTATAAGAGACGGGGGTAAGCCCTGGGAGCGGCGGGGCCGGTAGCGGCCCGCCGCTCCCTTTTCGTGTGCCCGGAGGAATCCTTCAGGTGCCGTTTAGACCCCGACCTCAACCGTGCTATAATCGGAGAGAACGCGCCAGAACCCATTCCCACCGGAGGCTGACCGGCCCTTGTCTTCAGACCTGACGGAAGCCCTGCTCCAGTGGTACCGCCGCCACCGCCGGGACCTGCCCTGGCGCCAGACCCGGGACCCGTACCGGATCTGGGTCTCGGAGGTGATGCTCCAGCAGACCCGGGTGGAGACGGTGATTCCCTACTACCTCCGCTGGCTGGAGCGGTTTCCCACGGTGGCGGACCTGGCCGCCGCGCCGGAGGAGGAGGTGCTGAAGGCCTGGGAGGGGCTCGGGTACTACTCCCGGGCCCGGAACCTGCACCGGGCGGCCCGGGAGGTGGTGGCCCGCTACGGCGGCGCCATCCCCGACGACCCTGAGGCCTTCGCCCGGCTTCCCGGCGTGGGCAGGTACACCGCCGGCGCGGTGATGTCCATCGCCTTCGGGCGGCCCCTGCCTGCAGTGGACGGCAACGTCCTGCGGGTGATGAGCCGCCTCTTTGCCGTCGATGAGCCCATCACCCGGCCCGGGACCCGGCGCCGGGTGGAGGCGCTGGTCGCGGGGTTCATCCCCGCCGATGCCGCCGGGGACTTCAACCAGGCCCTGATGGAACTCGGGGCCACCCTCTGCCTCCCGGGGGCTCCGGACTGCCCCCGGTGCCCGGTGGCGGCCTGGTGCCGGGCCCGGGCCGAGGGACGGCAGCAGGAGCTCCCCCGCCGGGAGGCCAAGGCCCCGCCCCGGCCGGAGACGGTCCTGGCCGGGGTGATCGAGGACGGGGGCCGGTACCTCCTGGCCCGGCGGCCCCGGGCCGGGCTCCTGGGGGGCCTCTGGGAGTTCCCGTCGGTGCCCTTTGCCGGGGGCGCCGCTCCGGAAGCGGCCCTGGCCGAGGGACTCCGGCAGCGGCTGGGGGTGGCGGTGGCGGTGGGGGGCCTCCTCACCCGGGTGGAGCACGTCTTCAGCCACCGGCGCTGGGACCTCCTCGCCTTCCGCTGCACCCTGGCGCCGGGGAGCCCCCGGCCCGAGGACCGGGAGGATCTCCGGTGGCTCAGCCCCCGGGAACTCGGCGCGGTGCCGCTGCCCGCGGCCTTCCAGAAGGTGGCCGCGGCCCTGATCGAAAGGGGTGCAGCCCTGTGAGCGGCCATACCGGCGGCATGACCCCCATGTTCAACCAGTACCGGCAGTTCAAGGCCCAGTACCCGGACTGCCTGCTCTTCTTCCGCCTGGGGGACTTCTACGAACTCTTCATGGAGGACGCGGAGATTGCCGCCCGGGAGCTGGACCTGGTCCTCACCGGCCGGGACGCGGGCGCGGTGGGCCGGGTGCCCATGTGCGGCGTCCCGTACCACTCCGCGGAGAACTACATCGCCAAGCTGATTGAGAAGGGCTACAAGGTCGCGATCTGCGAGCAAGTGGAGGATCCGAAGCAGGCCAAGGGCCTCGTCCGCCGGGAGGTGGTCCGGGTGGTCACCCCCGGCACCCTGGTGGAGCCCCGGCTGCTGGAAGAGAAGCGGAACCACTACCTGGCCGCGGTCTGCCAGGGGAAGACCGGCTTCGGCCTCGCCTATGCCGACCTCTCCACCGGCGAGTTCGCCGCCTGCGAACTTCAGGGGGCGGCGGGGCTGCGTCAGCTCCTGGAAGAACTCGGGCGCCTCGAGCCCCGGGAGGTGCTTCTGGAGCCCGGCCTCGAGACGGCCCCGGGGATCACCGAGCCCCTGAAGCTCCAGGGGGCGGCCTTCCAGGCCTACGATGCCAAGGCCTTCCGCCACCCGGAGGCGTACCGGCGCCTCTGCCAGCACTTCGGCACCCACTCCCTCCGGGGCTACGGCCTGGAGGATCTGGAACTCGCCACCCGGGCCGCCGGGGCGGTCCTCCAGTACCTCGAGGAGACCCAGAAGACCAGCCTCGGCCACATCACCGGCATCCAGGTCTACTTCCCCGGGGAGTACATGACCCTGGACCCGGCCACCCGCCGGAACCTGGAGATCACCCGGTCGATCAGGGACGGCAGCCGCAAGGGGACGCTGCTGTCAGTCCTCGACCGGACCGTCACCTCCATGGGCGGCCGGATGCTTCGCAGTTGGCTCGAGCGGCCCCTTATCCGCCTCCAGGAGATCCAGGCCCGGCACGAGGCGGTGGCGGAGCTGGTGGAAAACCCCCTCATGCGGGCCGAGCTCCGGTCGCTTCTGCAGGACGTCTACGACCTGGAGCGGCTGGCGGGGCGGATCGCCTACGGCAACGCCAACGCCCGGGACCTGGTGGCCCTCAAGCACTCCCTGGTGGCCCTCCCCTCCCTGAAGATCCTTCTGGGGGACGCCCGGTCCCGGCGGCTCCAGGAGCTTCGGGATCAGCTGGACCTCCTCGACGACGTCCGGGATCTCATCGAGCAGGCCATCGACGACGACCCGCCCTACAACCTGAACGAAGGGGGCCTCATCAAGTCCGGGTACAACGCCGAGGTGGACCGGCTCCGGAAGGCCGCCCGGGAGGGCAAGGGCTGGATCGCCGCCCTGGAGGTCCGGGAGCGGGAGAAGACCGGGATCAAGTCCCTCAAGATCGGCTACAACAAGGTCTTCGGCTACTATATTGAAGTCACCCGGCCCAACCTTCACCTGGTGCCGGACTACTACATGCGGAAGCAGACCCTCGCCGGGGCCGAGCGGTTCATCACCCCGGAGCTGAAGGAGATCGAGGAGCAGGTCCTGGGGGCGGAGGAGAAGGTCGTCGCCCTGGAATACCAGCTCTTCACCGAGGTCCGGCAGCAGGTGGCCCGGGAGGTGGCCCGGATCCAGGCCTCAGCCCGGGCGGTGGCGGAGCTCGACGCCCTGGCGAGCTTTGCCGAGGTCGCGAGCGCCTACGGCTACGTCCGGCCCGAGATGAACGACGGGGACGAGATCTGGATCAAGGACGGCCGGCACCCGGTGCTGGAGCGGGTCCTCCCCGAGGGCAGCTTTGTCCCCAACGACTGCCTCCTCGATACCCGGGAGAACCGGCTCCTCCTCATCACCGGGCCGAACATGGGCGGCAAGTCCACCTACATGCGGCAGGTGGCCCTCATCTGCTTGATGGCCCAGGCCGGCTCTTTCGTGCCGGCCGCCGAGGCCCGGCTGGGGGTGGTGGACCGGATCTTCACCCGGGTCGGCGCCTCCGACGACCTGGCCACCGGCCAGTCCACCTTCATGGTGGAGATGACCGAGGTGGCGGCCATCCTCCATGCGGCGACGAAGCGGTCCCTCATCGTCCTGGACGAGATCGGCCGGGGCACCGCGACCTTCGACGGCCTCTCCATCGCCTGGGCGGTGGCGGAGTACATCGCCGACCCGGAGCGGCTGGGGGCCAAGACCCTCTTCGCCACCCACTACCACGAACTGTGCGAACTCGAGGGGCTGATCCCCGGGGTGAAGAACTATTCCGTGGCGGTCCGGGAGCGGGGGGAGGAGGTCGCCTTCCTTTACAAGATCGTCCGGGGCGGCGCGGACCGGAGCTACGGCATCCAGGTGGCCCGGCTGGCGGGGCTGCCCCGGGCGGTGATCGAGCGGGCCCAGGAGATCCTGACCACCCTGGAGCAGCAGGAGGGGCAGCGGCGCTCCCGGCGGGAGGCGGCCATGGCCCGGGCCCGGCAGCCGGTGCAGCTGACCTTCTTCGAGGCCCGGCCCCATCCGGTGGTGGAGGAGCTTCTCAGCCTCAACGTCATGGCCCTCACCCCCCTGGAGGCCCTCAATCTCCTCTACCGGCTCCAGGAAAAGGCCCGGGAACAGCGGTAGCCCCGGCGGCGGACAGCGCCCAGGCTACCCCTGGCCCGGCCAGAGGAGGCGTAGCCTTTGGAGACGACCCTCTGTCTGATTCGCCACGGAGAGACGGATTGGAACCGGGAGGGCCGGGCCCAGGGGCTGGAGGACATCCCCCTGAACGACACCGGCCGGGACCAGGCCCGGCGGCTGGCGGCCCGGCTGGCCGGGCAGCCCTGGACGGCCCTCTACTCCAGTCCCCTCTCCCGGGCCCTGGAGACCGCCCGGATCGTCGGCGCTGCCACGGGCCTGGTGCCCCAGGTGGAGCCCCTCCTGGTGGAGCGAAACATGGGCGCGATATCAGGTCTCACCTATGCGGAGCGGGAGGCCCGGTTTCCGGGGCTGCCCCTGGACGCCATCCCGGGGGTGGAGCCCCTGGAGGAGCTTACCTGGCGGGCCCTGGCGGCCGTCGACCGCATCGCCCGCCGGCACCCCGGGGGGCGGGTGCTGGTGGTGGGCCACGGTGGGATCTTCGGCGCCCTCGCCCTGCACCTGGGCGGGGAAGCGGTGCGGCTCCCCAACACCTCCCTCACCTGGCTCGCCGGCGCCCCGGGCCGGTGGCGACTGGGGACCGTGGGAGACGCCCGCCACCTGGAAGACCCCGTCGACGGCAGCGGGGGGTAAGGCCTGCGGGTTTTCATCCCCGGGCGGTTGTGCGACAATGAAACGTTGGAAGCAGGCGGATTCTTGCGCAAGGAGTGAACAGAACCCGTGTCCACCACCTGGCAGGTCATTATCATCGTTTTCGGCACCCTCCTCGTGGCGGGGGTGATCCTCTGGTTTACCCCCTGGTTCCAGGTCCGGCTCTACGGCGCCAGGGTCGGCCAGATCGTGAAGAAATACGACCTACAGAAAAAGGCGGAAGCCTTGCAGCGGGTGCCTGACCCCACCCGGGCGAAAAAGCAACTCCAGGAACTGGCCAAGGCTTATGAGAGCCTGAACGCCGAACTGGCGAAGATCAAGAAGGTGCCGCCCCAGGCCCGGGAGATCCACGAGGAGACCCTTGCCCTCAACCGCAAGGCCGCGGAGCTTTACCGGATGGTCGCCACCGGGGGCTTCCGGCAGAAGGAGATCCTGCGGCGGCAGCAGGAACTGCAGAAGATGGACCGGGCTTTGCAGGAGAAGGTGCAGGCCCTCTTCGGCAACAAGAAGAAGGAGAAGAGCGAACAGCAGGCGGCCAAGAAGGCCTGAGTCGCCATCGTGGGCAGCCGGCCCGGAAGAGGGCCGGCTGCCCGTCTGTGTGCCCGGCCTGGGCCCCGTTTTGGACACCCCGGCGGGGCTCTGGTAGAATCGAAGGCAGGTAGACCCAAGCGGCTCTGAAGACGGAGGAGTCAGGGTGCCCCGGATTCACGTCCTGGACGAGCGCACCGCCAACCAGATCGCCGCGGGCGAGGTGGTGGAGCGCCCGGCCTCGGTGGTCAAGGAACTGGTGGAGAACAGCCTGGACGCCGGCAGCCGCCGGATCGTCGTGGAGGTCGAGGGCGGCGGCCGGAGCCTCATCCGGGTGACCGACGACGGCTGCGGCATGGACCCCACCGACGCCCGCCTCGCCCTGGAGCGCCACGCGACCTCGAAGATCCGGACCAGCCAGGACCTGCTGCGGGTGACCACCCTGGGATTCCGGGGGGAGGCGCTGCCTTCCATCGCCTCGGTCTCCCGGTTTGAGCTCCGGACCCGGGAGCACGGCGCCCTGAGCGGCACCCGGATTTACGTCGAGGGCGGCCGGATCGCCGCGGTGGAGGAGGTGGGCTGCGCCCCCGGCACCCGGGTGGAGGTCCGGGACCTTTTCTTCAACACCCCCGCCCGGCTGAAGTACCTGAAGAGCAACGCCACCGAACTCAGCCGGATCGGCGAGGTTCTGACCCGGCTGGCCCTGGCCCGGCCCGACGTCAGCATCCGGTTCCGGTCGGGGCCCTCCGAGGTCTTTGTCACCCCCGGTAGCGGCGACCTCCTGGCCGCCGCGGCCGCGGTGCTGAGCCGGGACCTGGTCCGGGCCCTGGTGCCGGTGGACTATCCCATCCCCGGGGGCCGGATCTGGGGCTACGTGGGGCTGCCCGGGGCGGCCCGGGCCGGCCGGAACTTCCAGCATTTCTTCGTCAACCGCCGGCCGGTCCAGGCCCTGGCGGTCCGGTACGCCCTGGAGGAGGCCTACACCAACCTGATTCCCCAGGGGCGGTACCCGGTCGCGCTGATCTTCATCGACCTGGACCCGGCGGAGGTGGACGTGAACGTCCACCCCGCGAAGCTTGAGGTCCGGTTCCAGCGGGAGCGGGAGGTGCGGGGAGCCGTCTACCACGCGGTCCGGGCCGCCCTGGGAGCGGCGACGGTGGTGCCGGTGGCCGGGGCGCCAGGGGCTACGCCGGCCGCCGGGGGCCCGGCGGTGGCGCCGGCCGCCTGGGGGCCGGCTGGCGCCGGGGGCTCGGCCGAACCCGGGGCCGCCCCGGCGGGCCCAGGGCCGGGGGCAGGGCCGAACCCCGTCCGGTCCGACGTGCCCGGCGCCGGTCCCGGGACCCCGCCGCCTCGGCCCGGCCGGGACTGGGTCCGGGCGGGGACAGGCATCCCCCCCTGGGCCCGGCCGGCACAGGCCCGGGGCCAGACGGCCCTCGCCCTGGGCGGAGCCTATGTCTCCCGGGATATCTCCCGGGACCAGGGAGCCGACGACCCGGCGACGGCCTTCCTGGCCCGGGAGGCCGCCGCGGCCCTCTCGCCGGAAACTCCCGCGGTCCTCTCGCCGGCGGCCGCTGCGGCCCTCTCCCCTGCCGCGGCGTCGGGGCCGGCAGCCCCCGGCGCCCCGGGGCAGCCTCCGGAGGGCGCCGTAACCTCCCCGCCCGGGGGAGCGTCGGCGGCTGACCTCCGGGAGCGGATCCGCAACCTCCGGCCCCTGGGGCAGGTGCACCAGACCTACATCGTCTGCGACGGGCCCGAGGGGCTTTACGTCATCGACCAGCACGCCGCCCACGAGCGCATCTACTTTGAGCGGAACCTCCGGGCCATGGCCGGTACCGAGACCCCGGCCCAGCCCCTGCTCTTCCCCGTCACCCTGGAGCTCTCCCCGGCGCAGCTCGCCCTCCTGGAGGAGGTGGGGGAGGAACTGCGCCGCGCGGGACTGGACGTCCGGCCCTTCGGCGGCCGGACGGTGGTGGTCCGCTCCGTCCCCATGGGGGTGGCAGAGGCCCACGCGGCCCGGCTGGTCCTCGACACCCTGGACCGGCTGGCGGAGGCGGGTCCCGGGACCCAGGTGACCCCCCTGGAGCTCCGGCGCCGGGCGGCGGCAGCCCTGGCCGCCTGCAAGGCGGCCATCAAGGCCAAGGATCCCCTCCAGCCCGAGGCGATCCGCCACCTCCTGGCGGAACTGGCGGAGTGCGAGCACCCCGGCCAGTGCCCCCACGGCCGCCCCACCATCCTCCTCTTCAGCATCCTGGAACTGGAGAAGAGGTTTGGCCGGACATGAGACCCCGGGTACTGGTGATCGCCGGCCCCACCGCGGTGGGCAAGACGGAGACCGCCATCCTCGTGGCCCGGCGGCTGGGCGGGGAGATCATCAGCGCGGACTCCATGCAGGTCTACCGGGGGTTCGACATCGGCACCGCCAAGCCGACGCCGGCGGAGCAGCAGGGGATTCCCCACCACCTCATCGACATCCGGGACCCCTGGGAAGAGTTCAGCGTGGTGGACTTCCAGAACCTGGCGGACCAGCTCATCCGGGAGATCAACGCCCGGGGGCGGCTCCCCATCCTGGTGGGGGGCACGGGGTTTTACATCCGGGCGACCCTCCGGAGCTACACCTTCGCCGAACTCGAGACCGACGGCTCGGTCCGGGCGGCCCTGTACGCGGAGGCCGACCGGATCGGGGCTCCGGCCCTCCATCGGCGGCTGGCGGAGGTGGACCCCGAGGCCGCGGCCCGGATCCACCCCAACGACAAGCTCCGGATCGTCCGGGCCCTGGAGGTCTACACCCTGACAGGCCAGCCCATCTCCCGGCTCCAGCAGCAGGCCGGCGACCGGTACGACCACCTTTTGGTGGGGCTGCAGATGGATCGGGAGGAGCTGTACCGGCGGATCAACCAGCGGGTGGACCGGATGCTGGCCGCCGGGTGGCTGGAGGAGGTCCGGCGGCTCCTCGCGGCGGGGGGGCCGCCCCGCCGGGGGCCGATGGCCAACCTCGGGTACCGGGAGCTGGTGGCCTACCTCCGGGGGCTGGCCACCTGGGAGGAGACGGTGGACTGGATCAAGCGGAACACCCGGCGGTACGCCAAGCGGCAGCTGACCTGGTTCCGCCGGGAGCCCGACATCCGGTGGGTCGACGCCGGCGCCGGCCCCCAGGCGGCCGCCGAAGCGGTCTGCCGGTTGGCAGCAGGGAAGTGGCCGGACCTCGTGGAAAAGAGCGGTAGCGCCTGAGCCGCGCCGTGGACGGCGTTGGTGCCGGGGCCGCAGACGGGGAAAGGGACGGGGGAGGAAGAAACCGTGGCCAGGGGCGGTTCCACCCAACAGGATGCCTTCCTGAACTACGTGCGCAGGGAGGCGATCCCGGTCACCATCTACCTTGTGAACGGGTTCCAGCTCAAGGGCGTGGTCCGGGGCTTTGACCAGTTCACGGTGATCCTCGAGCACGAGGGCCGGCAGATGCTGGTCTACAAGCACGCGCTCTCCACCATCAGCCCCGCGCGGCCGGTGAGCCTCAGCGCCATCTTGCAGCAGGAGCGGAACCGGGAGGAGTGACCCCGTCCGCCCCCCACGTCGCAGCGAAGGGAGTGGACCGGTTGTTTGGCGACCTGGGCTTTGGGGAGCTGCTGGTCATCCTGGTGGCCGGGCTGGTGATCTTCGGTCCCCAGCGGCTGCCGGAGGTGGGCAGGGCCCTGGGCACCGCCCTCCGGGAACTCCGCCGGGCGTCCCAGGAGTTGATGACCGAGGTGGCAGAGGCGGCCCGGGACCTGGACGAGCCGGGCACCCGCCCGTCCCATCGGCCGCACGGCGGCTCCTCCCCGGGCCCCGGGGCGCCGCCGTCGCCCCCGGAGCCCGACGCCGGCACCTCGGCCCGCCCAGATGGGCCCAGCCCCGGAGCCCCATCCCAGCCGGAACACGACGGGAGATAGGCCAGCGGCCCCCGTCCTCCCCGGTGGGGAGGTACGGGGGCCGCTCCCGCGCCAGGGCCCCGGAGCGGGACGGGGACCGCTCCGCGCCGGCGCCGGGGCCGGGTCGGTCAGGCCTCGGCTCCAGGCTGCGCCATCCCCAGGGCCTCGTCGATGGCCTTGAGCTCTGCCTCGCCCAGCTTGACCTCCAGGGCCTTGACGTTCTCGTCGATCTGCTCCGGCCGGCTGGCGCCGATGAGGGCGGCGGAGACCTCCGGCCGGCGCAGGACCCAGGCCAGGGCCAGCTGGGCCAGGGAGATCCCGAGGTCGGCGGCGATGGGCCGCAGCTTCTCCACCCGCTCCGGGACGCCCTTCTCGATCATCGACTGGACCCAGCGGTTCACCTTCGGGTCCGCGCCCCGGGAACCAGGGGGCGGCGGCTGGCCGGGGCGATACTTGCCCGTCAGCATCCCCTGGGCCAGGGGGCTGAAGACCACCAGGCCGATCCCCTCCCGGGCGCACAGGGGCAGGATCTCCGGCTCGATCTTCCGCTCCAGCATGTTGTAGACCGGCTGGTTGACGGTGATGGGGTGCAGGCCGTACCGGTCCACCACCCGCAGCCCCTCGGCGATCTGGGCCGCGCTCCACTCGCTGATGCCGATGTACAGCACCTTCCCCTGCCGGACCAGGTCGTCCAGGGCCCGGAGGGTCTCGTCCACCGGGGTCTCCGGGTCAAACCGGTGGCAGTACATGATGTCGATGTAGTCGGTGCCCAGGCGCCGGAGGCTCCGGTGGACGCTCTCGAAGATGTGCTTCCGGGAAAGCCCCCGGTCGTTGGGACCGTCCCCCACCGGCCAGAAGCACTTGGTGGTCAGGATGTACGAGTGCCGGGGCACGTCCTTGAGGGCCTCGCCGAGGAACTCCTCCGCGGCCCCGGGCCGCTCGCCGTACACGTCGGCACAGTCGAAGTGATTGATGCCCAGTTCCAGGGCCCGGCGGATGCAGGCCCGGGCCGCTTCCCGCTCGGTGGCGGTGCCGTAGGTGAGCCAGCTGCCCAGGGCGATGGCGCTGGTCTTCAGGCCGCTGCGCCCGACCCGACGGTATTCCATGCTCCGAACTCCCCTCTGGCAAGAACTCCAAGTCCACCCCCAGGGTAAGGCATCCCCTGTCCGGTTGGCAAGGCCCCCAGGTTTCCTCCTGGCGCAGGACCGGCTCCGGTCGGCCGGGGGACCCCGGGGCCGCCGCCCGGATAGGC
>QGUP01000436.1 GCA_003242505.1 Bacillota bacterium | reverse complement strand
CTCCAGGGCCGCGTCGTTGCCGGCGCCCCCCATGGCCACCCCGAGGGTGGCGGCGGCCAGGGCCGGGGCGTCGTTCACCCCGTCCCCCACCATGGCCACCGGGCCGTAGCGCCGCTCCAGCTCCCGGATGGCCTCAAGCTTCTCCCCGGGCAGGAGGCCGGCCCGGAACTCGTCGACCCCCACCTGGGCCGCCACCGCGGCGGCCACCCGCTCGTTGTCGCCGGTGAGCATCACCACCCGGCGCACCCCGGCCCGGCGGAGAGCCGCCACCGCCTCCGCCGCGCCGGGTCGGAGGCCGTCGGCCAGGCCAATCGCCCCCGCGGGCCGGCCGTCCACCGTCACCAGGACCGCGGTCTGCCCCCGGTCCTCCAGAGCCCCGGCCGCCCGGGCGAGCCACCCGTCACCCGCCGGCGCCACAAACCGCAGGCTGCCCACCCGGACCTCCCGGCCCTCCACCCGGGCGATCACGCCGCACCCCGGCTCCTCCCGGACCTCCTCCGGCTCCGGGATCGCCAGCCCCTGAGCCTCGGCCGCCGCCACCACCGCCCGGGCCAGGGGGTGGGAGGAGTGAAGCTCCGCCGCGGCGGCCACCCGCAGCACCTCCCGGGCCTCCAGCCCCGGAAAGGGCTCCACCGCCTGCACCCGGGGCCGGCCCTCGGTGAGGGTGCCGGTCTTGTCGAAGGCCACCACGGCGATCCGGCCCGCCTGCTCGAGGTGCGCGCCGCCCTTGAAGAGGATCCCCTGCCGGGCTCCCGCCGCGATGGCGGAGAGGAGCGCCGCGGGGGTGGCGATCACCAGCGCGCAGGGGGACATGACCACCAGAAGCTGCATCGAGAGGTAGAAGCTCCGGCCCCAGTCCCACCCCAGGGCGAGGGGCGGCACCAGCAGCACCGCCAGGGCCACCGCCACCACCGCCAGGGTGTAGTACCGGTCGATCCACTCGGTCATACGCTGGACCCGGGCCTTGTGCTCCTGGGCCTCCTCCACCAGCCGGATCACCCGGGCCAGGGTGGACTCCGAGGCCGGCCGGGTCACCCGGACCACCAGAAGCCCGCCGCCGTTCACCGTGCCGGCGAAGACCGGGTCCCCCGGGGCCTTCTCCACCGGCACCGACTCGCCGGTGATGGGCGACTGGTCCACCGCGGACCGGCCCTCCACCACCTCGCCGTCGGCCGGCAGCCGCTCCCCGGGCCGGACCAGCACCAGGTCACCGGGGGCGAGGCGCTCCACCGGGACCTCCTCCTCCCGGCCGTCGGGCCGGCGCACCCGGGCCGAGTCTGGCCGCAGGGTCATCAGGGCCTGGATGGCCCGGCGGGTCCGGCCGGCGGCAAACTCCTCCAGGGTGTTGGAGAGGGCGAAGAGGAAGATGAGCACCGCGCCCTCGCTCCACCGGCCCAGGGCCGCGGCCCCCGCCGCCCCCATCACCATCAGGAGGTCGATGCTGAGGCTGCCCTCCCGGAGGGCCTGAAGGCCCTCCCGCACCCGCATGTATCCCCCGGTTACGTAGGAGAGGGCGTAGGCGAGGATGGCCGCCCACGGCGGCAGCCCCAGGCCCGGGCGCTCCAGTGCCCAGCCCAAAGCCAGGAAAGCGGCGCTGAGCACGGTGGCCGCCAGGAGGGGGCGCAGCTCCCCGTCGAGTTCCCACTGAACTCCCTTGCGATCCGCCCGTTCCACCGTCATGGGCAGCCTCCTTTCTAGACTTAGACTAATTCTAAGGTCGAGGTCTAGAATTAGTCTAAAACGCGTCTGCCGGTTTGGCAAGAGGTTCTTGCCCAGGTGGGGTTTGTTCTTTTTGGCACAAGCCCGGCGGGGGCCACAATCCGCTGACAGGGGCCACAACCCGCCGACGGGGGCTTGCAGACCGCTGCCGGGGCTGCAGGCCGCTGACCGGAGCGGCTGCCGGAGCCACAACCGGGGCAACAAACCGACCGGTAGGTTGACAGGAGGTGAGAGATGGTATCATTGACGGTAAGGCACCACAGCCTGGGCGGCAGGCCCTGAGCCGCTGCACCAGGGCTGGAGGAGGCAGACGCGGATGCACGAACGACCGGTCGCGGAGAACTGCTGGGAACTGGCTCCAGGGCTCTACCGGATTCTCCTGCCCCTGCCCCTGGAGGTTCCTTTTGTCAACGCCTACCTCATCCGGAGCGGCGATGCCTGGGCCCTCATCGACGCCGGCTACCACTGGGGCCCCTCCCTCCGGGCCCTGGGCCGGGCGCTGAAGGCCGCGGGCGTCCCCTCGGGGGGCCTCACCCACCTCATCCTCACCCACCGGCACCGGGACCACGCGGGCGGGGCGGCGCCGGTGGCAAGCCGCTGGGGCGGCACCGTCTACCTGCACCCGGCGGACAGCGCCCTGGCGGCCCCACCCCCGGAGGCCCTCGGGCCCTGGCTGGAGGAGGCCGGGGTGCCGGAGGCGACCCGGGCCGAGATCCAGGCCGCCTGGGGCCCGCCCCTGGACCCCCTGCCGGACCGGGTCGAGCCCCTCACTCCGGAGACCGGCCTGCAGGTGGGGGAACTCAACTTCCGGGTCATCCACGTCCCCGGCCACTCCCCGGGCCACGTGATGCTCTATGAGCCGGAGCGGGGCTGGCTCTTTGCAGGGGATCACATCCTGGACCACAC
>QGUP01000036.1 GCA_003242505.1 Bacillota bacterium | reverse complement strand
AAGCAGAAGACGGGCTGCGAGATCACGCCTAGTCCCGTGGGCCCGGAGAGGTGTATAAGAGCCAGACGCTGCCGGCCCAGAAGAGCACGGTCATCAGGGTGAGGGTCCGGGCTGCCGGCCCCACCTCCCCGGCCAGGGCCAGGGCGTAGGCCGGCACCAGCAGCGCGGAGGCCACGGTGCCGAGAAGGTCACCCAGCAGGGACCGCCACGGGCTCCGGCGGCCAAGGAGCGGAATCAGTCCCTCCGCAGCCACCCCGACGGCCCCGATGGCCAGCAGGTGCAGCCCCCGGTCGCCGGTGAGCAGGGGCCAGGCCAGGGCCCCCGCCAGCAGGATCCAGGCAATGAGCCACAGGCGGGCCCAGGCCCGCCGCTGGGGGTGGCGCTGCTGCTCCCAGGCCGCCCGGGCCATGAAGAGGGCCGCGGCGGCCCCGGCGAGGCGCAGGGCCGCCGGACTCGTCCCCAGGACGGCGCCGGCGGCCAGAAGGGGTATCAGCAGGGCAGCCCAGCTCCCGTGCTCCCGGGGCAAGGGGGGTGGGAGAAGGGGACGGAGGTGGGAAAGGGGAACGGCCATCGCTGCGAACCTCCCATGACCGGTACAGCCCGCAGACCGCCGGAACCCTGGCCGGGAGGCCGAGACCCCGGCAGACCCGGAGGCCCCTGGGTCGAAGCCCCAGGAGCCAGCCGTGAAAGTGCACGAACGTTGAAGAGGTAGGAACCCGTAGGCCCGTGACGTAAACGGGAAGGCGCGGCAAGACTCAAAAGCGCGGCAAACAGAAGGCGGTCCCGCCGCGGCCGGCGACCGTCAGCCCGGGACCACCCTCCTCCCCGTCCATCCGGGACCTATGGTACCACAGCCTGTTCCCTTCCGACAACCGGCGCCGGGGTGAGGCCGGACCCCCGTCAGACCGGCCCCTGCCAGGCCGGGCCGGACCCCTGTGAGGCCGGCCCCTACCAGGCCGGGCCGGACCCCTGTCAGGCCGAGCCCTGCCAGGCCGACCCTGTCGAGGAAGCTACAGCAGCGACTGGAGCTTCATCGCCAGGCTCAGATCCCCCCGGACCTTGAGCTTTCCGGTCATGAAGGCGGTCATCGGGTTGAGCCGGCCGGCCACCAGGGCCTGGAAATCCGCCGCCTCCATCTGGATGGTGCAGCCGGCGTCCTGGGCAGGACCCTCCACGACCGCGGCCTGGCCGTCGGCGATGCGGACATGGTAGGTGCCGCCGCCTTCCCCGGTCAGTTCAAACTGGTAGACGGCGCTCAGCCCCTGCAGCCGCTCGGGGTTGGCGTTGGCCCGGCGCTGGAGTTCAGCAAAGATCTCTCCCAGGGCAGACATCCCCGCGACTCCTTTCTTCCCCCGGCCGTGGTTCCGGACCGGTGCGGCGCCTCACTTCCCACCGCCGCTTGTTTTCAATTGTAAGGAAACGGCGGCGGGGTGTCCAGGGGCCGGTCGTCTCCGGGCGCCGGTCGCCCCGGGGCCGGCTTTTGCCGGCACGGCTCCCCCTACCCCCCGGCCCGCAGCGCCCGGGCCAGGGCGGCCACCCCCCGCTCCAGTTCCGCCGGCGGCAGGTAGCTGAAGGAGAGCCGGAGGTGCCGGGCCCCCTGGGCCGCGGCCGGGCCGAAGTAGAAGTGCCGGCCCGGGACGTAGGCCACCCCCGCCGCCAGGGCCGCGGCCAGGAGCTGTTCGCTGTCCAGCCCCGGCGGCAGGGTGACCCAGACAAAGTACCCCCCGGCGGGTTCGGTCCAGGTCACCCCAGCGGGCATCTCCCGGGCCAGGGCCCCGAGGAGGACGTCCCGGCGCTCCCGGTACCGCTGCCGGAGCCAGGTGAGCCGGGCCGGCAGGTCCGTCTCCTCGAGGTACCGGGCGGTGAGGGCCCAGGCCAGGGGGTGGTCGAGGTCCTTCTTGAAGACCGCCATCGCCCGGATGACCGGCTCCGGCCCGGCGGCCCAGCCGACCCGCAGCCCCGGGGCCACCACCTTGGAGAGGGAGCCCAGGTGGACCACCCGCCCCCGGGTGTCCAGGGCCTTCAGGGGCGGCGGCGCGGCCGCGGGGTCAAAGGCCAGTTCCCCGTAGGCGTCGTCCTCCAGGATCAGGAAGTCGTACTCCTCCGCCAGGTCCAGGAGCCGCCGGCGGCGCTCCAGGGACAGGGTCGTGCCGGTGGGGTTCTGAAAGCTCGGGATGGTGTAGAGGAGCCGGGGCAGGGGCTCCCCGGCGGCCCGGCGGCGCCGGAGGTCCTCGGCCAGGGCCTCCACCACCAGCCCCTCCCGGTCCACGGGATAGCCGAGGATGGCGTCGGTGTAGTTCCGGAAAATCTCAAGGGCTTCCATGTAGGTCGGGGCCTCCACCGCCACCGGCGCCCCGGGGGCGACGAGGGCCCGGGCGGCCAGGTCGATGGCCTGGCAGGCCCCGCTGGTCACCAGCAGTTCCCCCTCCCCCACCGGGATCCCCCGCTGGGCGAGGCGCTCGCGAAGGAGGTCCGGGAGGGCAGCCATCGCCCGGCTGCCCAGGTAGTGGAAGGGGGCGTCGGCCTCCTCGGCGAGGAGCGTCTCCAGGGCGGCGGCCAGCTCTGCCACCGGTACCGACTCCGGGAAGGGGTAGCCGGCGCTCAGCCGGGCCACCCCCGGGGGCAGGGGCGGCATCCAGGCCCCGGGGGGCGGGTAGGAGAGGGCCAGCCGGGCCGCGGGGGAGAGGAATCGCTGCAGCTCCATGCCAGGTTCCCTCCGGATCAGGTTCGCCGTGCCTCTGTACCCTCGGCGCTCAGACCCGCAGCACCTTGCTCAGGAAGGCCCGGGTCCGCTCCTCCCGGGGGCTGGTGAAGATCACCTCCGGCGGTCCCTCCTCGACGATGACGCCGCCGTCCATGAAGATCACCCGGTCCGCGACCTCCCGGGCAAAGCCCATCTCGTGGGTGACCACCACCATGGTCATCCCCTCCCGGGCCAGGTCCTTCATCACCGCCAGCACCTCGCCCACCAGTTCCGGGTCCAGGGCGGAGGTGGGCTCGTCGAAGAGCATCGCCTTCGGCTCCATGGCCAGGGCCCGGGCGATGGCCACCCGCTGCTGCTGGCCGCCGGAAAGCTGGGCAGGGTAGGCGTCGGCCTTGTCCTGGAGCCCCACCTTGGCGAGGAGCTCCAGGGCGAGCCGGCGGGCCGCGGCCCGGTCCATCCCCTTCACGATCACCGGCCCGCTCATCACGTTCTCCAGGGCGGTCATGTGGGGGAAGAGGTGAAACCGCTGGAAGACCATCCCCAGCTCGGCCCGGACCTGGTCCAGTTCCCGGCCGCCCGGGGGCAGGGGCCGGCCGGCGATGTAGATGCGGCCTTCGGTGGGCTCTTCCAACCGGTTGATGCACCGGAGGAGGGTGGACTTTCCGGACCCGCTGGGGCCAATGATGCAGACCACCTCTCCGGGCCGGACGTGCAGGTCGATTCCCTTGAGGACGTGAAGCTTGCCGAAGCGCTTGTGCAGCCCCTCGATCCGGATCATTCGACCCGCAACCTCCTTTCCACCAGGGCCGCCAGCCGGGAGAAGGTGAAGGTCATGGCAAAGTAGATCGCCGCCGCGGTCAGGTAAGCCGGGAAGGGCCGGTAGGTCCGGGAGGCGACGAGCTGGGCCGACCGGGTGAGGTCCGTGAGGGCGATCATCGCCACCACCGAGGTCTCCTTGAGCAGGGTGACCCCTTCGTTCACCAGGGGCGGGATCACCCGGCGGAGAGCCTGGGGCAGGATCACCCAGCGCATTGCCTGGGCGTAGGACATCCCCAGGGACCGGGCCGCCTCCATCTGGCCCCGGTCCAGGGACTGGATCCCCGCCCGGACGATCTCCCCGACGTAGGCGCTGGAGTTGATCCCGAAGGCCACCACCGCAGCCCGGAACTCATCCACCTGGAGCCCCAGGGCCTGGGGGATGCCGAAGACGATGAGGAGCAGCTGCACCATGAGCGGCGTCCCCCGGAGGACCTCCACGTAAGCGGTGGTGAGGAGGGCCAGGGGCCGCCAGGGGGAGAGCCGGGCCAGGCCCACGAAGGTGCCGAGGACCAGGCCGATGACAAAGGCCAGGAAAGCAAGCCGCAGGGTCATGCCCGCGCCCTTGAGCAGGAGGGGCAGGTTCTGGGCGAGAAAGTCAGGTGGCACGGTTCCTTCCTCCCAACGGCGGCAGGGTGGTCGCAGCGTGGGTGCGGGTAGAAGCGCAGGCGGCGGACAGGCGAGAAGGGGGCGGCGCCGCCGCCCCCTTGTGGCATGGGCTGGACCGCCGGCCAGGGAGAAGATGGGCCCCGGCCGGGCCCGGGCCGGCTCTCAGGCCCGCGGGCGGGTTGTTACTGGAACCACTTCTGCACGAGCTGGTCAAACCGGCCGTCTTCCTGCATCTTCGCCAGGACCTGGTTGACGAACTGGGTCAGGTCCGGGGTGTCCTTGCGCAGGGCAAAGGCGGTGTCCTTCGCCGGCGTCTCCGCCGCGATCTTCAGGTTGGGGTTGGCCTTGATAAAGGCCTCCGCCACCACCTTGTGCAGGTACATCGCATCGGCCTGCTTGGAGGCCACCGCGGTGGCCGCCTCGGTGAAGAGGTTGTACTCCTTCACCGTCAGCCCTTCCACCTCGTGGGCCGCGTCAGCCTGGATGGTACCGATCTGGACGGCGATGGTGTGCCCCTTCAGGTCCTCCAGCCCCTTGATGGGCTTCTGCCAGTCCTTGTGGACCACGATGGCGTCGGTGCCCACCAGATAGGGGTCGGTGAAGTCCACCACCTGCTTGCGCTCCTCGGTGACGGTGACGCCGGCGGCCATGATGTCGAACTTGCCCGCCTGCAAGGCCGGAATCAGGCCGTCGAAGCCCATCTGGACGATCTCCAGCTGCACCCCGAGTTCCCGGGCCACTTCCTGCATGATGTCGATGTCGAAGCCGACCACCTGGTTGTTCTCATCGAGGAACTCGAAGGGCGGGTAGTCCGGCGAGGTGCCGATCTTCAGCACGCCCTCCCGCTTGATCCGGTCCAGGGTGGGGGTTGCCGATGCCGACGCCCCCCCGTCGCCGCCGGACCCGCTGCTGCCGGTCTGGGTGCCGATGCCGGCGGGCGCCTGGCCGCAGCCGGCCACCAGGGCGGAGAGAACCAGAAGAGCCGCGACGAAGAGAGACAGCCGACGTTGCACGATCCGTAGCGCCTCCCCGGGAGTGAATACGTATTCACTAAGCACGCATGAGTATACTATACAGGAACAGTGAAACCCTGTCCAGACCCAAAAGGGCCAGTCCCAAAATCTACTCACCCGGAAATGTGCCCGGAGGCCGACCGGTGTACGGCCACCCGCGGACGGACAAGGGGGAAGACCGGAGCAGGGATGGGAGGAGCCAGGGGAGACCCCTGTCGAAGGTCCCTATCAAAGGTGCCTATTAGGTGCGGGATCAGGAGGCTTGACGATGGCAAAGTTCCGCAAGGTAAGAGTGGTCCGCCGGGTCCGGGACGCCCTGGGGGGCGACGGGTACAAGACCTGGGCGGAACGGGAACTCGAGGCGGCCAAAGAAGCCAAGTTCGAAGAGGACCCGTACCTGAATAAGGGCTGCCTCGGCTGCACCGGCGCCACCACGCTCTTCTTTGGCGTGCTGTTCCTGGCCCTCTTCCTGCAGAGGTGCAACCCCTGACCCGGGAGACCCGTACCCGGGACAAGGACAAGGCGAGGCGCCACACCCCCGGGGGGTGTGGCGCCGCTGCGTTGCGCCTGCCTTTCTCGCGGGTGCTGCCCACGGCCGGGTCAGGCTTCCTCCCGCAGCCACCGGGCGGCCTCCACCGCGTGGTAGGTGAGGATGAGGTCCGCGCCGGCCCGCTTGAAGCCGGTGAGGGTCTCCAGCACCACCCGGCGCTCGTCGATCCAGCCCCGGGCCGCGGCGGCCTTGACCATCGCGTACTCGCCGGAGACGTTGTAGCAGGCCACCGGGACGTTCACCTGCTGCCGGACCCGCCAGATGACGTCCATGTAGGCCAGGGCGGGCTTGACCATCACCACGTCGGCCCCTTCGGCCAGGTCCAGCTCCACCTCCCGGAGGGCCTCCCGGCCGTTGGCCGGGTCCATCTGGTAGGAGCGCCGGTCGCCAAACTGGGGGGCGGACTGGGCCGCGACCCGGAAGGGGCCGTAGTAGGCCGAGGCGTACTTGGCCGAGTACGCCATGATCGCCACGTCCTGGAAGCCCGCCTCGTCCAGGGCCCGGCGGATGGCCGCCACCCGGCCGTCCATCATGTCCGAGGGGGCCACCATGTCGGCTCCGGCCTCCGCGTGGCTGAGGGCCTCCCGGGCCAGAAGCTCCAGGGTGGGGTCGTTCAGGATCTTGCCGTCCTGGACCACGCCGCAGTGGCCGTGGTCGGTGTATTCGCAGAGGCAGACGTCGGTGATGACGTAGACCTCCGGGAACCGAGCCTTGATGTTCCGCACCGCCTGCTGCACCGGGCCCCGGGGGTCCCAGGCGGAGGTGCCCTGGGCGTCCTTGTACTCCGGGATGCCGAAGAGGATCACCGCCCGCACCCCGTGGCGCAGGGCGTTCTCCACCTCCTGGAGCACCGTGTCCGGGGACCAGTGGCAGATCCCGGGCAGGGCCTCAATCTCCTTCCGGACCCCGGCGCCCGGCACCACGAAGAGGGGGTAGATGAAGTCGTCGGGGGTGAGGACCGTCTCCCGGACCAGCCGGCGGATGGTCTCGGACTGGCGCAGCCGCCGGGGGCGGTGGATGGGATAGGGCATGGCGATCACCTTCCTGGTGAGGGTTCTCCATCTGTGTCAGGGCCGCGGGTGCCGGCAGCGGCGGCCTCCCGCCGGCGCCCCTGCCCGTCCCCCTGGGCAGCGTGGGCCACCAGGGCGGCGGCCAGGCCTTCGGCGGTGGCCTCGGGGGGCACCAGGTCGACCCGCAGCCCCGCCTCCCGGGCCGCCGCAGCGGTGGTAGGGCCGATGCAGGCCACCGTCACCGGGGCCAGGAGCCGGACGCCGTCGGGCAGGGCCAGGAGGAAGTTCCGGACCGTCGAGGGGGAGGTGAAGGTGGCGTAGTCGATCCGCCCCGCGGCCAGGGCGGCCCGGAGCGGCTCCGGATCCCCGGCCGCGGGCACCGTCCGGTAGACCGCCACCTGGGTCACCTCCGCCCCGAGGCGCCGGAGGTCGCCGGCCACGTCCCAGGCCGGGTCCCGGGCCTGGGCCAGGAGGACCCGGTCCCCGGGGCGGAGGTGGGGCGCCAGGGCCGGGGCGAGTTCCCTCCCCCGGTACTCCCGGGGCACCACCGCCGGCTCCAGGCCGTACCCGGCCAGGGCCGCGGCGGTGGCCCGGCCCACCGCGGCGATCCGCAGGTGGGGCGGCAGGGCCGCCCCCGGTCCCCGCAGGCCCTCGAGCCGCTGGAAGAACCGGCGGACGCCGTTCTGGCTGGTGAAGACCAGCCAGGCGAAGGACTCCAGCCGGGCCAGGGCCGCGTCCACCGGCCCCCAGTCTTCGGGATCGGCGATGGCGATGGTGGGAAAGTCCCAGACCTCGCCGCCCAGCCGGCGGATGGCCTCCGCCAGCCCGGACTGCTGCTCCCTGGCCCGGGTGACGAGGACGGTCCGCCCCGCCAGGGGCCTCTCGGGCGGTCCGGCCACGGTTCTCCACCCCCCTTCCCAGGGTGTCTGCCCGGGGCTCCCCGCTCCTCCCCGGGCTATCCGCGCCGGTGGATCTGCGCCAGCACCTCCCGGCCGCCCAGGGCCAGAACCTGCTCCGCCACCCGGGTCCCGAGGCCCTCGGGATCCTCCGGGGCCCCCTCCGCCTCCCAGGCAACCAGCCGGCTGCCGTCGGGCAGGGCCACCAGGCCCCGCAGGTGGAGCAGGTCCCCGGCCAGCCGGGCATGGGCCGCCACCGGGGTCTGACAGGAGCCGGCCAGGGCGGGCGCCCGGTCCGGCGAGCCGGGACCCGCGGTCCCGGCGGCCGGGGCGGCCCCCGGGGCAGGGGGCGCGGCCTCATCCCGCCCCGCCGCGGCCCCAGGGGCAGGGGGCGCGGCTGCCTCGAGGCCCGCCACCGCCTGGGCCTCCCGGGTGATCCGGGCCATGAAGGCCCGCTCCGCCCGGACCGCCAGAGCGGTGGGCAGGTGATGGAGCGGCGCCAGCAGCCTGGCCATCTCCTCGTCCCCGGCCCGGATCTCCAGGGCCAGGGCCCCCTGCCCCACCGCGGGGAGGACGACCCCGGGGTCGAGGTACTCGGTGATCCGCCCGGCGAACCCCGCCCGGTGGAGCCCCGCGGCGGCCATCACCAGCGCGTCGTACTGCCCCTCCGCAAGCTTCCGCAGCCGGGTGTCCACGTTCCCCCGGACCGGCCGGTACTCCAGGTCCGGCCGGAGGCGCCGGAGCTGGGCCAGCCGCCGGAGGCTGGAGGTGCCCACCACCGCCCCCGGCGGCAGCCCGGCCAGGGGGGTGCCGTCCCGGGTAATGACCACATCCCGGGGATCCTCCCGTTCGGGGATACAGCCCAGGGTGAGGCCAGGCGGCAGTTCCGTGGGCATGTCCTTCAGGCTGTGGACCGCCAGGTCCGCCCGGCCGTCCAGGAGGGCCTCCTCCAGTTCCTTGGTGAAGAGCCCCTTGCCCCCCACCTGGCTGAGGGGAATCCCCGCGGCCTGGGTGCGATCCCCCTGGGTCCGATAGATCTCAATAGCAAAGCGGACCCCCGGGTGCAGGGCCTCCAGCCGGGCCACAACCCACCGGGTCTGGCTGAGGGCCAGGAGGCTCCCCCGGGTGGCCACCCGCACGGTCTTTCCCACTGGCGACACCCCTCGTCACAGGTCGAAGCGGTGCCAGTCCGAAACGTAACGGTTAATCACCAGGTAGTTGGCCGCCGCGCTGAGGAAACCCAGGATGCTCCACCAGGCCGCCTGCCGGCCGCCCCACCCCCGGTACCGCCGCACTGCGAGGTACCCCGCGTACAGCCCCCAGGTCAGCAGGGTCCACAGGAGCTTGGCGTCCAGGGCCCAGCCGGCGCTCCCCCACAGCCGGCCGGCGAAGAGGCTGCCGGAGACCATCGCCAGGGTGAGGAGGGTGAACCCCGCCGCCACGCACCGGTGCCCCCACAGGTCGAGCCCTTCGAGGGAAGGGAGCCGGTAGGCAAGGGGTCCCATCGCCTTCCGGCGGAGCTGCCAGTCCAGGAGAAGGTACATCGCCCCGGCGACGAAGGCGCCCACCGAGCACCCCAGGGCCAGAAGGGCGATCAGGGCGTGGCCCACGACGATGCCGCCGGGCACCGGCGGCGCGGGCCCTGCAGCGGACGCGGGAAGGGCCCGGGGCAGCCCGGCCCCGGCCGCCAACAGGAGGAAGATCACCGGGAGCAGGAAGACCCCGGCCCCGAGGTTCCGGGACCGCCAGTCGTAAACGAGATAGAGGCCGACCAGGAGCCACGTGAGAAAGACCGCGGCCTCCGGGACGGTGTAGGCCGGAAAGCGGCCGGTCCGGAGGACCAGTAAAGCCAGGGCCCCGGTGTGCAGGATCCAGGCGCACCGGGTGAGCTCCCGGGTCACCCGGTCCCACCGCCGGTAGAAAAGCATCAGGTGGGCCACCGCGGCCAGGGTGTAGGCCAGGGTGGTCCCGACGTAGAACACCGCCAGCCCGCTGCCCACGCCGCCTCCCCCGCCTTACCCGTCCGTGGGGGCCGGCAGGGCCTCGGGCTCCGGCGCGGCGCCGGTCCGCCGCCGGCCGGCCACGGGACAGTCCTCCGGCCGGCCCCAGGAAGCCCGGAGGGCCCGGTCGGCCGCGGCCACCGCCGGGTCGTCGGCGGGAGCCGGTTCGAGGCGGAAGAGCCGGGCCAGGAGGGCGGCCGCCGCCCGGGCCTCCCCCCGGCCGCCCCCCTCGGCCAGGCGCTTCAGCTCCTGGGTCGGGTCGTTGAGGATCTTGTTGACGATGGCCACGGTCATGGCCTCGATCACGTTCCGTTCCCGATCGCTCAGGCCGGGCAGCCGGCCCAGGGCCCGCTTGAGTTCCGCCTGCCGGATCCGCTCCGCCTTCTCCCGCAGCTGCCGGATGGTGGGCACCACCGCCTGGGTGTTGAGCCAGGCCTGGAACCGCTCCACCTCTTCCGCCAGGATGGCTTCCGCCCGGACGGCCTCCCGGGCCCGCTCCTGGAGGTTCTGGGCCACCACCTGCTCCAGGTCGTCGATGTTGTAAAGGAAAGCCCCCTCCAGCCCGCCGACCGCGGGGTCCACATCCCGGGGAACCGCGATGTCGAAGAGGAAGATGGGCCGGCCCCGCCGGGCCCGGAGGGCCCGCTCCACCATCTCCCGGGTGAGGAGATACCCTTCAGCCCCGGTGGAGGAGATGACCACGTCCACCTCCTGGAGGGCCTCCGCCAGGGCCTCCAGGGGAATGGCCCGGCCGCCGAAGGCGCCGGCGAGCTTCTCCGCCCGCTCCAGGGTCCGGTTGGCCACC
>QGUP01000035.1 GCA_003242505.1 Bacillota bacterium | reverse complement strand
GTCCCCCACCGCCTCGGCCACCCGCTCGGCCAGTTCCTGGGCAGCGGGCCGGAGGTCCTCCGGGGTCCGGCCCAGCATCGCCAGGGTCGGGATCTCGGCCACGGCGCGCTCCGGGTCCAGGTAGAGCCGCAGGGTGGCCTCGATCCCCGCCAGGGTCAGCTTGTCGATCCGGACCGCCCGGGCCAGGGGGTGCGACCGGCAGGCCGCGACGAGTTCCTTCCGGCCGACGATGAAGCCGCCCTGGGGGCCACCCAGGAGTTTGTCGCCGGAGAAGGTGACGAGGTCCGCCCCCGCCGCGATGAGTTCCGGCATGGTCATCTCCCGCTCAATGCCCAGCCGGGCGAGGTCGATCATCACCCCGGAGCCCCAGTCCACCAGCAGGGGCAGGCCGTGGCGGTGCGCCAGGTCCGCCAGTTCGGCCACGGTCGGGGCGGCGGTAAAGCCAATGATTTTGAAATTGGAAGAGTGGACCTTGAGAATGGCGCCGGTGTTGGGGCCGATGGCCCGCTCGTAGTCCCGGAGGTGGGTCTTGTTGGTGGTCCCCACCTCCACCAGCCGGGCGCCGCCCTGGACCATCACCTCCGGCACCCGGAAGGAGCCGCCGATCTCCACCAGTTCCCCCCGGGAGACCACCACCTCCCGGTCCCGGCAGAGCGCGCTGAGCATCAGCAGCACCGCGGCGGCGTTGTTGTTCACCACCATCGCCGCCTCGGCCCCGGTGAGCTGGCAGATCAGGTCCTCCACGTGGGCCTGCCGGCTGCCCCGCTCCCCGGTGGCGAGGTCCAGCTCCAGGTTGTTGTACCGGCCGGCAACCTCCGCAATCGCCGCCACCGCGGCCGGGGCCAGGGGCGCCCGGCCCATGTTGGTGTGGAGCACCACGCCGGTGGCGTTGATCACCCGCCGGAGCCGGGGGGCAAGCCGCCGCCGGAGCCAGGCCGCCGCCCGCTCCCCCAGGTCCCGGGCCGCCAGGGAGAGGCCGGCGAGGTCCTCCTCCCGGGCCGCAGCCCGGATCGCCTCCCGCACCTCCGCGAGGACCGCCTGCACCGCCGCCAGGACGAGCTGCCGGCTGTGCCGGGCCAGCATCTCCCGGACCGGCGGGGTCTCCAGCACGGCGTTGACCGGCGGGATCGCCCGCACCCACCGCCGCTGCCACTCCTGCACCGTCGCTGCCTCCTGATCCGAATGGTGCTGTCGCAAGCCCCTTCGGCGGCCCCACACCGGGCGGAGGGCCGTCGGGGCCAGGCCGATCGCTATTGTACAATATGGGAGCCGCTGCCGGCCAACCGGCGGGGGGAGCCGGAGACGGGCGGGGCATGGCTTCCCTTCCCTTCGTCATACCCCCCTCCGGTTCCCTGCCAGCCCCCCACCTTGCGGAGAGGTAGCGGCCATGTTATGATTTTCTACGCTCCCCGGACCACCGGCAACACTGAGCCGCCTCGTGGCCGGCGGCGGGGAGCGGTCGGGACGCCACAGGCCGTGGGAGCCGCCGAGACGCCACAGGCCATGGGAGCCGCTAAGACGGGAGTAGCTCGGGACCTGGTGGCCCGCGCGGTCTTCAAAACCGTCTGGGGCGCAGTGACCCTGCGCCCGGTGGGTTCGATTCCCACATACTCCCGCCAGAAGAGCCAGGGCGGACTGCAGCCCTCCGGGGGTGCAGTCCGCCTTATTCTGCGCCTTCCCTACCCCGCCGCCGCCCGGCTGGCGCCCTTCCGGGAGTACATGGCCCGGTCCGCTTCCGCCAGCAACTGGGTCAGGGAGGTGGTCTCGGGGGTGGCGGTGCTCACGCCCCAGCTGACCGAAACCCCCGCCAGCAGGTTCTGCCAGTACGCGGTGAAGTTGGCCAGGGTCTCCACCAGTTTCCGTTCCGTGGCCTCGTTCCACTCGCCCATCGGGAACCAGAGGACGAACTCGTCGCCACCGACCCGGTAGACCTCCCGGGCCACCTGGCCGAGCCGCGCGCCCAGGTCGGCCAGCACCCGGTCGCCGGTCATGTGCCCGAAGGTATCGTTGACCTGCTTGAGGCCGTCCATATCCAGGAAGACCACGGTGCCCAGGGCCAGCCCCCGGAACATGGCCATCTGGGCCTTCTTGGCCTCCCAGGCCTCCCGGTTCTGGGCACCGGTCAGGGAGTCCCGGTAGTACTGAGGGAGGAGGCTCTCCAGTTCTACATCCAGGGAGACCAGGGTGCTCAGGTCGTCCATGGGCAGGAAACTCCGGGCCCGGATCTCCTCCAGTTCCGAGAGGGGGATCTGAAGAAATGCCTCCACCGCCCGGGGGCAGAACTGCCGGCCCTTCTCCCCGGCGAGCACCTCCCGGGCCCGGGCCATGCTCATGGGCGCGGGCCGGTAGGGCCGGGGCGAGGTCATGGCGTCGTAGGCGTCGGCGACGGCAAAGATCCGGGCCAGGAGGGGAATCTCCTCCCCCTTCAGCCGGTCCGGGTACCCGGTGCCGTCGTACCGCTCGTGGTGGTGCCGGATGATGGGCGCCGCCCGGGAGAGGAAGGGGACGCTCTTCACCAGCTGGGAGCCGATGACGACGTGCTGCCGGATGGCCGCTTCCTCTTCCGGGGTAAGGGGGCCGGGCTTCAGCAGGATCTCGTCCCGGATCCCGATCTTCCCGAGGTCGTGGAGAAGGGCCCCCCAGGCCAGGGTCTGCAGGTCGCTCTTGTCCAGCCCGAGGCGGGCCCCGATGGCCAGGCTGTACCCCATCACCCGGCGGCTGTGGCCGTAGGTCTCGTCGTCCCGGAGGTCCAGGACCGACGTCAGCGCGTAGAGGGTGCCCCGGTAGGCTTCCTCCAGGGCCCAGCGGAACTTCCGCTCCACCTCCGCCTGCTTGCGGAGTTCCTGCAGGCCCAGGGAGTAAAAGAGCCACGCAAGGACCAGGCCGGCCAGGACCATGGCGCCGCCCAGAAACAGCATCCGGTTCTGCAAGGAAAACGCGGCCGGATCGCCGCCGTCGAAGAGCAAATTCCAGTCTGAAATGACAAAAAATGAGAAAAACGTCAGGGTCCAGGCGAGAACCAGCGCAGCCGATGCGACCAGGCGGAAAGACTCCCTACCACCGCGGCTGCCGTGTTTCATCGACCTGCCCTCGCCTTCATGTGCCGCTGGGAAGCCCACAGATACCCTGCGACCAGGAAGAGAAAGGTATCCGCCACATATCCGAAGGCGATGTTCAGCCAGGGGCTGGAGAGCGCTTCGCTCAAGGGAATGCGAAGGACCTGCAACAGGGGGGCCGCCACCAGGCCTTCCCCGATCGCCACCAGGAGCTGCCCCACCAGGGCCCCGATGAGGCAGAACGTCCAGGGACCCCGGGTCAGGTGGCGAATCAGCACCACCATCAGCGCAGCGTGGAACGGTACGTGCAACCCAAACTTCCACGGCAGCAGCCGGAGCACCTTCAAGGCGACGGCGGCCAGGGAGGCGTATCCTGCTAACCGCCGCAGGGGAACCGTCGCCCCCTGGAGGGACAGAGCGACGTAGAGCTGCAGGAAGTTCTCCGGTATGGCCAGGAGCAGGGTCGTGAGGAGCCAGCCTGCCACCGTGTCATCACCTGAGATTCAGCGTGTACTCAACTACTTACACGGAAAAGCACGCCGCTCCTCCCTCCCGGCGGACAAAAAGGGGCCACCGGCCCGCCCCCCAGGTGGTTCGGCCACCCAATCGGGGAACGGGCCGGTGGCCGGCTTGTGCCCTTACTCCTTCACCGGCTTGAGCACGTTGACCACGAGGGCCGTGATGACGGTGCCGACCGCGATGGCCAGGGCGTACAGGCCGAGGTGCGTGACCACGTTGCCCATGGGCAGCACCCAGATGCCGCCGTGGGGGACCATCAGTTCGCAGCCGAAGGCCATGGAGAGGGCCCCCGTCACCGCCGACCCCACCATGATGGCCGGAATGACCCGGAAGGGGTCCGCCGCGGCAAAGGGGATGGCGCCCTCGGTGATGAAGCTGAGGCCCAGCACCGCAGCGGCCTTGCCCGCTTCCCGCTCCTCCTCGGTGTACTTCCGGGGCGCCAGGAGCGTCGCCAGGAACATGCCCAGGGGCGGGGTCATCCCCGCGGCCATCACCGCCGCCATCGGCTCGTAGACCTGGGAGGCCAAGAGGCCGGTGGCAAAGGTGTAGGCCGCCTTGTTGACGGGGCCGCCCATGTCAAAGGCCATCATGGCGCCAAGCAGCAGCCCCAGCAGGACCGCGGAGCCGCCGGTCAGGCCCTTGAGCCAGTTCTGCAGGCCGTTCATGGCCGCCGCCATGGGCTGATTCAGCACGTAGATCATGAGGAGCCCGGTGATGCCCACCCCCAGCAGCGGCAGGAGCAGAACCGGCTTCATGCCCTCCAGGGTCCGGGGCAGCTGGATGGCCCGATTCAGGTAGTAGACCAGGTACCCGGCGAGGAAACCGCCCACGATGCCGCCCAGGAAGCCGGCGCCGACCTTGGCCGCCAGGAACCCGGCGATCATGCCGGGGGCGAGGCCAGGCCGGTCGGCGATGGAGTAGGCGATAAAACCGGCCAGAATCGGAACCATGAATCCGAAGGCGCCCTCGCCGCCGATGGTCATCAGGTGGGCCGGCAGGGTGCCCTCCGTCTGGAAGGCGTTGATCCCGAACATGAAGGAGATCGCGATGAGGATGCCGCCGGCGACGGTAAATGGTATCATGTAGGAAACGCCCGTCATCAGGTGCCGGTACCAACCGGGGGCCCTGGCCTTCCGCTCGGCCTTGACCGCGGCGACCTGCTCCACCAGGTCCGGGGCCCTGGCCTGCAGCGCCTGGTCGATCAGCCGGGCGGCGTCCCGGATCGCCTCGCCGGTGCTGGCCTCGATGATGGGCTTGCCGGCAAACCGGGACTTGTCCACCGTGGCGTCGGCCGCGATGATGACCGCGTGGGCGCTGCGGATCTCCTCCTCGGTCAGGCGGTTTTCCACGCCGACGGATCCCTGGGTCTCAACCTTGATGGTCACCCCCCTGGCCTCGGCGGCCTTCTGCAAGGCCTCCGCCGCCATGTAGGTGTGTGCGATGCCCGTCGGGCAGGCTGTGACGGCTACCAGCTTCTTGGCCATCTGTGGCACCTCCATGGGAGGAATTGGGGCCAGCGTTCACCCGAGCGCCTCCAGCACTTCATCCGGACCGCTAGCCGACAGAAGTTTCTGACGCACCTCCTCATGCATCAGCATTCGGGCCAGGTGGGCCAGGGCCCGGAGGTGCAGGTCGTCGGCCCCCTCCGGCGCCGCGAGGAGGAAGACGGCCCGCACCGGCTCACCGCCCTGACCCTCCCAGTCGATCCCCTGAACGCTCCGGCCAAAGGCGACCGCCGCCCGCCGGACCGCCCGGCTCCGGGCATGGGGAATGGCGATCCCGAACCCCACCGCGGTCGACCCCAGGGCCTCCCGGTCCCGCACCGCCTGCAGGTAGGCCTCCCGATCCGTCACCACGCCGGCACTGGCCAGCAGAGCAGCCAGCTCCTGAAGCGCCTCCTCCCGCCGGCGGGCCTTCAGATCCAGTGTGATCAGCTCCGGCAGCAACAATTCCCGAATGTTCACATTATACCTCTCCTTCAGGCCCGTGATACGGGGTCACGGTAACCTCTGGCAGCAGGGTGGCTACCGCGTCGGCCGAACATACCTGGGTCCCTTCCATCCGGGCCGTCGCCGCCGCGGCGGCGGTGGCGAGGCGCAAGGCTTCCGGCAGGGGCAGGCCCCGGGCCAGGGCCACCGCAAAGCCTGCCACCATCGCATCGCCGGCGCCCACGGTGCTCCCCGGCCGGATCGCGGGCGGGGTCGCCCACCAGCCATCCCCCGGCGTGACCAGGGCAGCGCCTTCTGCCCCGCTGGAGACCGCGACCATCGCCGGACCCCGGGCCAGGAGTTCCCGGGCTGCGGCCACCACATCGCCCCGGGAGACCAGGGGGCGCCCCAGCAGGCGCTCCGCCTCCTCCCGGTTCGGCTTGATCAGGGTGGGCCGGGCTTCAAGGGCCACCCGCAGCGGCTCACCGTCGGCATCCAGGATCGCCGGCACGCCCACCTCGTGGGCCAGGTGGATCAGCTCCCGGTACAGGGTGGCGGGCACCCCTTGCGGGAGGCTTCCCGCCAGCACCAGCACGGCGGTCCCGGGCAGACGCTCCTTCAGCAGGTGGACAAAGGCCGCCACCTGGCCCCCGGTGACCGAAAATCCCGTGTCGTTCAGTTCGGTCAGTTCGCCGGTCCCGGGATCGATGATCTTCAGGTTGACCCGGTTTTCCCCGGGCACCGGGACGAACTCGTGGCGAATCCCCTGCTGGGAAAGGCTCCGGAGAATCAGGCCGGCGTTGTCCTCCCCCAGGAACCCGAGCACCTGCACCTCAGCCCCCAGGGCCCGGGCCACTCGGGCCACGTTGATGCCTTTTCCCCCGGGGTCCAGCCGGGAGGAGGCCACCCGGTTGGTGGCGCCCGCCCGAAACCCCGGCGCCAGCACAGTCCGGTCGATGGCTGGGTTCAGGGCGACGGCAGTGATCAGCTGCGGCACAATCGGCAATCCTCCTGTTCCCGCCTCACTCGGCGATCAGAACCTGGATCCCCCTGCGTATGAGTTCCCGGGCCACCTGCTGGTCCATGCCCCGGTCGCTGATGATCATGTGGACGCTGCTGAGGGGAGCGATCGCGGCGAAGGCCACCTTCCGCATCTTGGTGTGGTCGGCCACCACCACGACCTTCCGGGCCGCCGCGATCATCCGCCGCTTGACCGACGCTTCCGCGGGGGAAGGGGTGGTCAGCCCCCGCTCCAGGTCGATGCCGTTGGTGCCCAGGAACAGGATGTCGGCGTTGACCTCCTCCAGCGCCCGCTCCGCCAGCGGCCCCACCAGGGCCAGGGTGTTCCCCCGGACCGTTCCCCCAGTCACAATCACCTCGATCTCCGGGGCATCGGCCAGTTCCGCCGCGATGGTGTAGGCGTTGGTCATCACCGTAAGATTGCGGCGGGCCTTCAGGAGCCGTGCGATCTCAAGGGTAGTGGTCCCCGCATCGAGGATGACCGAGGCACCGTCGGGGACCAGGCTGGCCGCCACCCGGGCGATGGCCATCTTCTCCGCCCGGTTCTGCACCGTCTTTTCGGAGAAGCTCGGCTCCTCCCGGGTGGGGCTGATGGGCACCGCCCCGCCCCGGGTCCGCTCCAGGAGCCCCTCCCGGGCCAACTCCTGCAGGTCGCGGCGGATGGTGGACTCCGAGACGCCGAAGGCCTTGCTCAGGTCTCCGACGGTGACAGCCGCACCGCTCTCGACGATCTGCCGGATGCGGCGCTTGCGCTCTTCCGGTAACACGCAATCACATCCTGCAACTTTTCCTGACCGATCTTGCTCGTTTGTGCTCACTTTTGAGTATAGACTGGCCGGGGAACGGGGTCAATACGCAAAATCAAGCATGCCCAGCCGCCGGGGACCCCGGGCGCATGGCTCCTTCCTCCCGGCGGGCAGAGTATAGCCAGTGTGGCCGGTGCGGTTCCCCCTCCGTCCGCATCCTGCCCCAGCCGGACCCGGCCCCGGGGCGAGGCGACGATGATGGGAGGTCTGGTCATGACAGAGGCAGGTCGTTCCCCCAACCGCCTCATCCACGAGGTCAGCCCGTACCTGCTGCAGCACGCCTACAACCCCGTCGACTGGTACCCCTGGGGCCCGGAGGCCCTGGAGCGCGCCAGGCGGGAAGACAAACCCATTCTCCTCAGCGTGGGCTATAGTTCCTGCCATTGGTGCCATGTTATGGAAAGAGAGTCGTTCTCCGACCCCGAGACCGCAGCGCTGATGAACCAGCACTTCGTCTGCATCAAGGTGGATCGGGAGGAACGGCCGGACATCGACCAGGTCTACCAGACCGTCTGCCAGCTGGTCACCCGGTCGGGGGGCTGGCCCCTGACGGTCTTCCTCACCCCGGACCTGCGGCCCTTCTTTGTGGGCACCTACTTTCCCCCGGAGGACCGGTACGGCCGGCCGGGATTCCGGCGGCTGGTCGCCACCCTGGCGGAGGCCTGGCGGAGCCGCCGGCAGGAGGTCGAGCAGGTCGCCTCCCAGTGCATCGTGGTCCTCAAGCAGGTGGAAATCCCCCCGCCCTCCGGGGAGGAGGGACTGCCGGATCGGTCCCTCCTCCAGCAGGCCGCCGAGGCCTGTGCCGCCCGGTTTGACCGCCGCCACGGGGGATTCGGCGGCGCCCCGAAGTTCCCCGGGGCCCCCACCCTCGACTTCCTCCTCCGCTACGGCGCCGCCCGCGGTGGGGAGCCGTACGTGGAGATGGTCGCCTTTACCCTGCGGAAGATGGCCGAGGGCGGGATCTACGATCAAATCGGCGGCGGCTTTCACCGGTACGCGGTGGACCCGGCCTGGGCGATCCCCCACTTTGAGAAGATGCTCTACGACAACGCCCTCCTGCCGCCACTCTACCTGGCAGTCTGGCAGATCACCGGGGACGATTTCTACGCCCAGATCGCCCGGGAGACCCTGGCCTACGTGGAGCGGGAGATGACCCACCCCCTGGGCGGGTTCTACACCGCCCAGGACGCGGACAGCGAGGGGGTCGAGGGCAAGTACTACGTCTGGACCCCGGCGGAGGTCCGGGAGGTGCTCGGGCCGGAACTGGGAGAACTCCTCTGCCGGCACCTGGGAGTGACGCCCGCGGGCAACTTCGAGGGAGGCGCCACGGTGCTCCACGTGGCCGCCTCCGCCAGGGAACTGGCGGAGCTGACCGGCCGGCCGGAGGCGGAGGTGGCGGCGGCCCTTGCCGAGGGCAAGGCGCGGCTCCTCGCGGCCCGGGCCCGGCGGGTGCCGCCGGGGCGGGATGAGAAGATCCTCACCGGCTGGAACGGCCTCATGATCAGCGCCTTCGCCCGGGCGGCTCGGATTCTGGACGAACCCCACTACGCCGCGGTGGCCCGGCGGGCGGCAGACTTCGTCCTCACGGAACTGGTGACCGGCGGTCCCCCGGGGGCCGGCGGGCGTCTCCTCCGGCGCTGGAAGGACGGCAAGGCGGGGATCGAGGCCTTCCTGGAGGATTATGCCCACCTCATCGCCGGCCTCATCGACCTCTACGAGGCGACCTTCGCCGAGGCGTACCTGGCGGCGGCCATCCGGCTCACCCGGGAGGCCCTGGACCGGTTCTGGGACCCGGAGGGCGGCGGCTTCTTCCTGGCCCCCGCCTCCCCGGACCTGGTCCACCGGCCAAAGGAGGCCTTCGACAGCGCCATCCCCGCGGACAGCAGTGTCATGGTCATGAACCTCCTCCGGCTTTACCCCTTCACCGGGGAGGAGCGGTTCCGGGCGGTGGCGGAGGCGATCTTCCAGAGCTACCGGGGGCAGATGGAGCGGTACCCCGGCGGAATGGCCTCCCTCCTCAGCGCGCTGGACTTCTACCTGCAGGGCGCCCTGGAGGTGACCATCGTCGCCCCGGCGGACGACCCGGAGGCGGCGCAGTGGCTCCGGCAACTGGGGCGGCGCTACCTCCCCAACCTGGTCCTGACCCGCATCACCCCGGACCGGGTCCCGGGACCGGGGGGAGACCCGGTCCCCGCCCAGAAGGAGGCCGCCGCACCGCCCCCGGCCCTGCCGCCGGCGCCCCCGATCTGGGCCGGGAAGGCCGCGGCTGATGGCCGGGCCACTGCCTACGTCTGCCGGAACTTCGCCTGCTCGCCCCCCGCCACCACCT
Source organism: Bacillota bacterium (assembly GCA_003242505.1). Classification (GTDB taxonomy): domain Bacteria; phylum Bacillota; class Sulfobacillia; order Symbiobacteriales; family ZC4RG38; genus ZC4RG38. The sequence continues at coordinate 768 of QGUP01000035.1, read as the reverse complement.
GGGAAGCGATCGCCGCACACCTGGGGTAGGGGTGGCAGTACCTATCGCCGCCCCCGGCCTTCTCCTGGCCGGGGGCGGCGGCGCGCCCGGAGGGGGCCGGGGCAGCGCGCCGGCGAGGGGCCAGAAGGGTGTCCCGGGCCGCGGCCCCGCAAGGGAGCCCAGGGACCTGGTCCCCTGGCATAGCCCAAGCCCTCGCCTCCTAGGAATGGGTCATCGGAGGTCGGTCCTTCGGAAGGGGTCGCCGGAGCCGGCCCTTCGGAAGGGGTGGCCGGCATCGGTGGTTCGGAACGGGTCACAGGAATCGGTGGTTTAAGGCGGGTCGCCGGAATCGGGCGCGGGGAGATGAGGCCATGGCGGTGGTGGCGGTCCGGCGCGGGCAGGTCAACCGGTGGATCCTGGCTGCCCTGGTGGCAGGGGGGCTTTTCATCCTCTTCGCGCAGCCCGGAGCCGTCCGGGAGGAGCCCCGGGCGGTGCCCGCGGCCGCGGTACCCGCCGAACTCCGGCCGGTCTACTCGGTCCGGACCGACGAGCCGGTGCTGGCCCTCACCTTTGACATCTCCTGGGGCAACCGGATGTGGCCCCGGGTCCTGGAGGTCCTGGCCGCGGAAGGGGTCCGGGCGACCTTCTTTCTCTCGGGCCCCTGGGCGGAAAAGCACCCGGAGGCGGTCCGAGCCATCCAGGCCGGCGGCCACGAGATCGCCTCCCACGGCCAGCGGCACGACAACTTCTCCACCCTGGGACGGGAGGGCACTGCGGCCAACCTCCAGG